>CAMKTW010000005.1 GCA_946415795.1 uncultured Bacteroidales bacterium | reverse complement strand
CAGTGCATCAACATCAAGTGAGAGGTAGGATGCACAGAACAGCTCCCTGAACCGGCAGAGTTCTTCCCACATTGCACTTCTGGCAGCCGGACATTCGTCGGCACGGCCATATTTGATGGTCAGGTCAATCAGTTCTTGTGCTCGTGCAAATGCGCTCTCTGCCCGGGAGTACTTTCCTGCAAGAACAGCACGCAATACCCGGGACGTTTCGCTGCCGATGTTAGCCATCTGCTGCGGGAAAGACATCCCGGCCCATCGGCCATTCTCCAGAGATAAGTGTTGCATCTATCAGATAATAAACTGTTTTACAATTTGTTTAATAGCCTCCCTGACGTTCGGGTCCAGGATGTCACGGGAGGGATTATTCTGCCAGGAACGGATATTTATCAGGGAGTCAAATTCAATGAAATCCCCGCCAACTTCTTCCGGATATAGATTGAACCCCCACAAATCCTCGCCGTTTGATCCATTATCCAGTAGCAAACGTTCCAGGTCTGCGTGCAGCTCTGCGTCAAGGGCGAGCAGCCCTTGTTTCACATCGGCTACACATTTGATCATATCGCCAAACGTGTTTCCTGCCAATGAAGCAAGTTCTGAACGGGTAATGGTGGTATGAAGGATTTGCATGGCAAAGGTTTTTACAAAGGTAAATAAAAAGAGGACAAATCTTTCGATTTATCCTCTGTAGTAGCGGGGGAAGGATTAAGCGGCTGCGCCGCTTTCCCTCCTTGCGGCTCGGTATAGCAAACGAGTTTGCTATACTCTCGCTCGCTGCGTCGGGTCGAACCTCCGGTTCTCATAACCCTTCCCGCCAAATACAAAGCAAACAGACAACCGTAAAGGCTGTCTGTTTGCTTTGTAGCGGGGGAAGGATTCGAACCTCCGACCTCCGGGTTATGAGCCCGACGAGCTACCAGCTGCTCTACCCCGCGGTGTTTGAGACCGCAAAGTTAGAAAAAAAAAACTTTCTGCCAAATTTGATTTGCAGGCTGTCCATTAGAACCCGGACAAGTCTACCTTTTCTACGCCGATAAAATTATTGAGCGATGCAGTGGAGGCTTGTGTGGCCTCTATACGGACTTCAAACGGGCCGTTTGTAACATAACTGTGGGTCAGGGCGGAGTTGTACTTTCCAAAGCTGCCATCGCCCCATGCGATGGTTCCGTTCATCCCGAATCCAAAAATTACCGGTGCCTTGAATGACTTGGTGTTATGTACCACTACCAAGGTTTGAGGCTTCCCTTCCTGGGATATATATACCTGCTTTAGGACCTCTCCTTCATATGAGAACGTGATAGTGGCGTTTCTTGCAGTGAAACTGTCGTTCTCATCCAGCGATAGGGTTACAGAAGAGGCTGTCAGGCCCTTTGTGCCCACAACCCTTATCCACTCCTCGGAAGAGTTCACCTCGGTTACGTAATCCACATTGGAGCTCATCTCCAGAGTTACGGTACCTGCCTCCCAGGGAAACGATAAATCATCTCCTGTTACCGGGATTACGGTGTGCTTCTGACCCTGTATAACCTTGATTGTCTGTACCACATCTTCGCATGTTACGGTTATGACCGCCTCGCGGCTGTCAGGCTGGTTGTTGTTGGCAACAGAGAAACGTAGGATAATATCGTCTTTAGTGCCTATGGGGGTTTCCACTTTAACCCAGTTTGCACTGGAAGTTGCAGTCCAGGTATAATTGGCAGTTACATTAATTTCTTGCTGACCGCCATTGGAATTAAACTCACAGGACGAAGGGGACACTGTCAGCGACGGCGCCGGCTTGCATGAAACCCCGGTCAGCATGGCGGCACAGAGCGCAATAAAGCATAATATCTTTTTCATAGCACTACTCTTCTGAACCATAAACAAATTCTACAGTCTTGGTGTCGTACCCCTTGGTCAATGTGATGAAATATGACTGGAGGGGATACTGTTTTGTGGGGATGGTGAGGACTCCGTCGACAAAAGTGACGCCATCTGTATATAACGTCCCCTCAGAGTCGGAGATGCTCCACTCTGCATCGGATTTGGTGGATATTACAAGTTCTCCGGTGGCAGAAGTAAACCTGCAAGAGGTCACTTCCTCCAGGCTGTACTGGTCTGCGATGGGGATTTCGTAATTTGTGATACCGTCCTCCAGGTTGCCACGCATAGGAGTCCATTCCGGGGTGTTCACTGAGCGGTACCACACGCACAGGCGGTCGCCTATAGATATGGGCTCCGTGAGCACGGTTTCAGTTGTGGAAAAACCGAACCCGTACCATGCTTCCAGATGGATTGTATCATCTTCTTTAGTCCAGCCGTCCAAAATCTCGCCAATGCTGCCGTCGCGGTGCATAACGGCTACCGCTATATTGCCGTCAAAAGGGTAGAGACCCATGTTGAAAACTGACCTGCACAGCGTATTGAAGGGGACGCCCACCTCAAATTCTGTGGTCTCGGAGGTGAATCCGTCGTTTTTGCCATCGCCGTCGATCATCAGAACCTCTTTTATTGCGCCGCCCTCATTTTTCTTGAGGCCAGTAATCATAGAATGATTGTAGGTGAAATCGCCAAAGGCGGGATAGGTGTACATGCCGTTGTTTGAGCCGCCCCAACCCCAGTTGATGCTGACCTGGCCTGAGGCGGAGTAACCGTCGATGATAAAGGCGTGGCCGCCATCCTTGCTGGAAGATGCAAAAATCACCGGGCCCACGTTGTCGATATTGTCGTAAATCATTTTGGTCCAGTCATTGTCGGAATAATACTCCTTAAAACAGTACGTGAAGGAGCGGTCATATGAGAAATATTGTGCAAGGCCAATCGGGATGTCGGAGGAATAGGCTCCGGTGCCGCCCGGATTGTAATACGACTTCAGCATTATCCCCAGGTCTGCCATCAGCCGGGCTATCTGCTGCCGCGATTCAGCAGGAGTGTTATCATTCACGGTAAGGGGCATGTTTTCCCAGTCATAGGAATTGCCAAGCGTCAGTCCGTTCACATACTGCTGGTTTCCGTTGTCATCGGTATATTCATAAGATGGGAGGACTCCATATCCCGCCCCGGGCCATTTATGATACCTCATCAGTATGGCGGTGGCGGTGGCTGTGCATCCGGTAACGCATACCATGCCGTTGATGGAGGGGCAATAGTCGTTGTAAGGACTCCCCTGATCCCATTTTGCCGTCTCCAGCATCTTGCCGCTGCCGTAAGTCATGACCTTCCCTTTCTTATAATCCTCCCATTCGGCGCGGGCCCCTTTCTGAGGCTCGAGCCTTCCGGTGCGAATAGCATCCACGATGTCGCCCCACATATCCAGCCAGGCGCGCAGGTTGGCGGGCTCGTCCTCTTCCGAGAATGTATTATCCCGTGACCAGCCGATCACCGGAGAGAGCCTGTCGTCGGCAGCAAGGATTATGAAGCCCCCGCGGTCGCCCTCAAAAATATAATAAGGGTCGCCCATAAGGGGTGCTTTTGTCATGAACGGAGGTTCCACCACCTGCCGGAACTGCTCTGAACGGCAACCTTGGGCGCGGAGCACATCCGAGGCAATTTTTCTGGCCACTTGGGGCGGTACTGTCTCTGCCGCCAGATACAGCGGAGCCAACAGCAGAATGAAACAAATGAATCGCTTTGTCATAATAAAAAAACCGGCCCCCGGAGGAGCCGGTTCTAATAGAGTTAACGTTTAACAGTTACTATCTGGTAAGTTGTGTCTTGATACCTCCCGCATAGGTGTAACCATTGTAAGGGCCGCCTACGAGCAAGAAATCATAGTTGTCAAACACAATACCTGCAGGAGACATCTCTCCGTAGAAAGGAGTCTCGAGATCCTCATATATATCGTAGTCTGTTTCAGGATTTACAGCTAAGATATAAAGGTCAGCACTGTAAGTATTAGTGTGGGCTGCATACTGATAACCGGTGACAGTAATGAGTCTTGTATCGAAATCAACTGTTGCGTCAATCTCGCAGCCACTACCCCACAAGTTCTTTACCTTGCAGTGAGTCTCATCTACCTTTACAATAGCAGCTGTATAGCCAGATGCATCCCAAGCATTGCTATTATAGCTGAAATCCAAGGCATCCCATGACCCTTCAAGCCATTCCCAGTCAATTGAGATCTTGTCACTTTTGACAGAGATCTTAGCCACTTTACCATAGGCTTCGTTGACCAGTTTGTCTTCAACATTGAGGATAAGCTCAATCTCGAAGCCGGGACCTGTCGTGTCATAGAGGATTTTTATAGGGAGTTCACCGATAAAATCACCAGCCTTTATAGTGACACTCTTTCTGGGCATCTGGAAGTCTTTACCTTCTTCGCCGGTGGTGCCTTCTCCAAGGGTGATTTCGTAAGTCTTGTCGGTGTCATACGCGTATGAGCAGCCAACAGGAACACTGTAATCGTAAGATTCATCGTTTGCGGTAACCATCCAGGCTGTGGAGGCGGATTCGAAGTGTACGAACTCCAGGCCTTTGCCGCCAAAAGTGTCGAGATCGATATCTTTCTCAAATTGGCAGCCCGTCAGTGCCAGGCAGAAGCAGGCCGCAAGTATAAAAAGTATCTTTTTCATAGTTACTCAATTTAATTGGAAAGAGCTTTGTTGTATGTCTTCTCTGCATCAGGAATCGGCCATATATAATATGAGTTGGACGGATTAATGCTGATGTCAATCACGGAATTCTGCTTTACGAAGGATTCGCCGCGGCGGATGATGTCGATACCGCGCATACCTTCGCAGATGAACTCCAGCCGGCGCTCGTTGATGACAGCGGTGGTCAGGTTGCCGCCGGAGAGGGCGTCAACGTCAAATACATCGTCTGCGGCAGCGATGCTGCGGGAACGTACAGCCTTGAGGTTGGCTTTTGCCTGTGAGGCGCCGTCGGCCTTGTTGGTATAGCACTCAGCAAGGTTGAGCAGGGTCTCTGCATAACGCATCAGAGGCAGCCAATCGAGTTTCTGGCCGTAATCGACGAACTTCATGGAGTACTGGTAACCGCTGCCGTCAGGCTCAGAAACGAGTTTTGCGATTCGCTGATCCTTTGCAAGGAAATAACCGGGCTGGGACATGATGCCGGACTCGGTATCCAGCCAGCAGACGGTAGCCTTTGCGCTGAAGTACTCAGCAGCACTCATCTGGGTGTTGGGGTTGTCCTGGGTGGACATCGGGAGAGCAAAAATCATCTCGTTGTTCTTGTAGGTGTCCACACCATAGAGTTCGGTAACGTCTTCTGCAAGGCTGTAGCCCTTGATGGCATTACCCTCTGCGATTGCGTTATCCCAGTCCTTCATTGCCATATAGACGCGCATACGCATCATATGTGCAGCAGCTGCGGAAGCACGGGTAACACCATCGTAGGTGCCGGGGGTGTCATGAAGGTCTGCGGGGATGCAGTCTTCAAGCATCTGGGCATAAACCTGGCTGATGGTAGAGAGCGGGCAATCGTTGTTGCCGGCTGCTGTCAGACCGGTCAGGCGCAGGGGAACTGCGGGTGCATCGGGATTCAGGCAGTAGGGCTGTGAGTAGAGGTTAACCAGCACATAGTAGCAATAAGCACGGATGAACTTAGCCTCTGCTACGAACTGTTTGCATTTCTCTGCGCCGAGGACCTTCTCGCACTCGTACTTAGTGATGTTGTCAATGAAAATATTGCAGGTATTGATAGTGTAATACGCATAGTTCCAGATACGGTTGTTCTCCAATTCGTTAGGGAGCACCTGCATCTCGTATGTCCGCTGCATGGTAACGGGGTTGGATACGTTCACGATATCGTCGCCGCGGCTGTCAAACACAACATATGCAAGACCTGCCATGAAGGTAGGGTTGGTGCTCTTGAAAGCGGAGTAGCAGCCGAGCAGTGCAGACTCGATATAATCTGCGTCCGAATAGATGATATCCTCGTTCATGACGAGGGGGCGGGGCCTCTCGATGAACTCCTTAGAGCAAGATGCCAAAGAAACGACCAGCGTAAAAGCTGCAACTATTTTTATGATATTCTTCATAATGTCTGTCGTTTAAAAGTTAGAAAGTAACCTGGAGGCCAAGGGTGTAGGTCCTTGCCTGAGGCAGGGTGTTCTTGTAGTAACCACCTGCAAGCACGGGCTGTGTAGAGTAAGAAGAGGTGATTTCAGGATCGAGACCGGTGAATGCGGTGAGTACCCATGCGTTCTGGACCTGTGCATAAGCGCGGACGGAAGTGAAGCCGAGGAGGGCCTTCTTTGCTCCGGTGCTATAGGTGTAACCAAGGCTGATGGTCTTCAGACGGAGGTAGTCGCCACGCTCAATCCAATCAGTGATGTTGTATGCAGAACCGTTGGAAACGTTGTCGCCGTACATCGGCTTTGCATATTTGGCATTGTCGCCTGGCTGTTTCCAGCTCTTCTCGGCAACTTCTGCAAAGTTGTTCCACCAACGGTTATCGGAGCCCGATGCAGTCATGGCGTTCATGATCCAGTTGCCGCCGGAGAACTGCCAGAACATATTGAAATCGAAGCCTTTCCAGCGGAGAGTGTTGTTCCAGCCGCCAAACCATGTGGGCAGTGTGTTGCCGCAGCGTACAGGGGCGAGTTCGCCCTGGAATACTGTGCCGTCCTTGAGAAGCCATCTGCCGCTTGCACGGTCGTAGATAGTCCACTCGCCGTTGGAACCGTAGAATATACGGGAACCGGTCTCGGGATCGATACCGCCTGTAGGGTATGCATAAATCTGACCTGCAGAGTAGCCGGGGACCGTGATGCTTTCAGGATCGTCATCGTCGCCACCGTAGACTGCATCCACACCCTCTGCGAGGGAGAGAACCTTATTGAAGGCGGTGGTGATGTTGAAACTGGAGTACCAGCTGAAGTTACGGTTCTTGATGATGTCTGCACCGAGGGTTACCTCGATACCCTTGTTCTGGAGGGCGCCTGCATTGGTCACCAGCGAGCCGATACCGGTAGAGGGACCCTGAGGCACTGCCATTACCAGATTGTTGGTCTTGGTGTAGTACCAGTCAAAGTCGATGTCGAGACGGCCGAACAGGCGTGCGCTGAAGCCGGCGTCGTATTTGGTGGAGTTCTCCCACGCGAGGTTGGAGTCACCGATATTGCTCAGGCCAAGGGCTGCAAGACCACCGTAAACGGCGTCACCGTAGTAGGTCTGAGCATTGTAGTAGCCTATTTCTGAGTTACCTACGATACCGTAGCTGGCGTTGATCTTGAACTCGTCGATCACGCTGCGCAAGGGGGCGAAGAAGTCCTCTTCAGAAACACGCCAGGCTGCTGATGCACCCCAGAAGTTGCCCCACTTGTGGTTGGAACCAAGGGCGGAGAGACCGTCACGACGGAAGTTGAGGGATACCATGTAGCGTGCATCGTAGTCGTAGTTGATACGGCCGAAGTAGGATATCATAGCGCGGGAGCCAAGCGATCCGCCTGCCTCATAATTAGAGTATCCTGCACGGAAACCGGTGTATGCGGGGTTGAGGATGTCATCGCCCTTCGCCCAGTCATAACCGTAAGAACGCTCATTGGCCTCCATACCGGCCAGGAAGTTGAAGGTGTTCCTGCCAAAAATCAGGTTGTAATCGGCGGTGTTGGTCCAGGTCCAGTTGAGCATATTGTTGAAGGTCTTGAAAGCGTAACCGTTGTAGTTGACGCCCTGACCGTAATTCTGGTTCCAGTAGGTCTCCTCTTCCTCAGTCATATAGTCGGTGCCGAACTGGCTCTTGAGAGTCAGGTCCTTGATGGGGGTGAGCTCCACGAAACCGCTGGCAATCAGACGGGTTGTCCATACCTTGTTGTAGCTCTCCAGCTGGGCCATGGCATTGGGGTAGCCGAGGCTGGCGATATTGATACCGCCGACGCCGATGTACTGGCCGTTGTTCATAGTATAATAGGAGCCGTCCTCGTTGTAAGCGGGGAGGATGGAGGGCATGATCAGAGCCTGGCGGGGCAGACCTGCTGCGGCGAAGACGCCGTCGTTACGGGAAGCATCGGCCGCCTGGGTGTAACCGTTGGTATAAGCAGCGTTCAAGCCGACCTTCAGCCACTTGTTTACCTGGGTGCTGACATTTGCCTTGATACCATATCGGCGATACTGGTCGCCCTGTATAATACCGTTGTTGTCGGAGTAGTTTGCAGATGCATAGTACTGGGTCTTGTCGCTGCCGCCGCTGATAGCCACGGTGTGGTTCTGGACGAGGCCTTTCTTGAAGATGAGCTTGTTCCAGTCGGTGTCTATGATGTTGCCTTTGCTGTCCTTCATGAGGTTGAAGGATTTGTTGCCCCATTCGTTGCCTGTACCGCTGATGATGCGCTCGTCGGTGCCGTAGGCGTTCATCATAGCCTGGTTCTTGTAGGCCACATACTGCTCGGCGTTCATCACGTCGAAAGTCTTGGTGGGCTCGGTGAAACCGATGTTCATGTCATAGGTAACCTTGGTGTCGCCCTTGCGGCCCTGCTTGGTGGTGATGATTATGACACCGCTGGCAGCGCGTGAACCATAGAGGGCGGTAGCCGCAGCATCCTTGAGAATGTCGATGGATGCGATGTCGGCGGGGTTGATGTCGGCGAGGGCGTTTGCCTCAGTGTAGGTGTTCTGTACAACACCGGAAGAGATGGGCACACCGTCCACGATATACAACGGGTCGGTGCCTGCGCTGATGGAGCTGACACCACGGATGAGGACCTTGGCCTGGGAGCCGGCACCACCGCTCGGGGAGGATACCTGCACACCGGATGCCTGGCCTTGAAGCATTGCGTCAAAGTTTACGTTGGGGGCATCCTTGAGGGCCTCGGATCTAACGGAAGAAACGGCAGCGGTCACGGTCTTGGCACTCTGGGTACCATAGGCCACGACAACTACGTCATCCAAAAATTCAGCATCGGGCTTCAAGGCGATGTCAATCTGGTTGCGACCGTCAACGGGAACCTCAACAGCCTTGTAGCCAATCGAAGAGACAATCAGAGTCGCGCTGCGGGGTGCTGAGATGGTATATCGGCCAAGGTCGTTTGTTGCGACACCGGTGGTCGTGCCCTTCAGTACGATGGAAGCAGCGGGAATCGTCTCCCCGTTCGAAGCATCTGTTACAGTACCTTTAATTGTGATAGTCTGTGCATAGGACATCACGCTTGCAAGTACGAACAGAAAGCAGAAGAACAGTTTTGCTTTTTTCATAAGCATCTTTTTTTGGTTAAACAATAGATTGGTTATTTTAAACGAGCATTTTTTTGTAACATGAATTGGGCTTATATCCGCGTGAGTACGGCGGAACAATCGTACTCCAGCCAGAAATACGAAATACAGAACTGGGCAAGTAATCAATCTGTAAGAATTGACCGGTGGGTAAACGAATCGGTATCGGGTACGATTGTGCCGGAACACAGAAAACTCGGAAGGATAATCAGAAGCCTGAAGCGCGATGATTTGCTCATTTGCACGGAGATATCGCGGCTTGGCCGCAATATGCTGATGATTATGTCCATTTTGAACGACTGTGCCCAGCGCGGTGTGCGCATCTACACAATCAAAGACAATTTCAAGCTTGACAACGATTTGAATTCAAAAATCATTGCCTTTGCCTTTGCTCTGGCGGCTGAGATAGAGAGGAATCTGATCTCACAGCGCACAAAAGAGGCATTGGCAGAACTGAAGGAGGCGGGGGTAAAGTTGGGTCGCCCAGTCGGCAGCTACAAATCTAAAACAGTGGTATTAAATGATTTAGCCCAAATAACAACTCTTAAGGCAATGGGGACACCGTATTCAGAGATAGCAAAAATATATGGAATACACAGAAACACCCTTGTAAATTATCTGAAATCAGCTGATTGCTATCGGCAAAAAGATTAAAAAGATTATTTTGGTTTTAAAAATTAACCGCTGTGTCTATTTGTGGTTACAAAGTGTAAGCTGCTTTCCAAAAAATGTGTCAGATTTTTAAAAAAGTTGGCAGGGACTTGCTTATAATCAAGCAGTCACTTGATTACAAATTTGGATATATGAAAAAAAATGCCGACCTTGCGCGGTGTTTTTTGCATAAAAATATCCATACGTTACAAAAAAATGCTCGTTTTAATTAACACGTAAAACTACTATTCAACCAATTATAGTTTACCAAAAAAGTATCAGCTTATGAAAAAAGTAAAACTTTTTCTGACTGCGATTGTACTGACTGCAGCGACTCTGATCGCTTCGGCACAGGCTCAAAGAGTATCCGGTGTGGTGAAAGACCGCAGCGGTGAGCCGGTTGCCGGTGCTTCGGTTGTTGTTGACGGTACCTCTATCGGAGTCATCACGGGAGCTGACGGTACTTTCACTATCAGTGCAAAGCCCGGCCAGACACTCTCGTTCTTGTTTTATGGTATGAAGCCCCAGAAAATTGAAGTGACTTCTACCAAGATGGATGTTACAATGGAAGAAGACCTGATGCTTCTGGACGAGTCCGTTGTTACGGCAGTCGGCATTCAGCGTTCCGAGCGCTCCCTGGGTTACTCAGTGACCAAGGTTGACGCCGGCGAGGCTATCCACCGTGCCGAGCCCGACCTTATCCGTTCACTGGACGGTAAGATTCCCGGCGTTCAGATCAGTGCTCCGTCAGGTGACGCCGGCGGTGCAACCCGTATGACCATCCGTGGTAACTCCTCATTCCTCGGCAACAACCAGCCGCTCTATGTCGTGGATGGTGTTCCCTACAGTAACAACGGTACCAGCGCCAGTGGCCGTGCAAGCGGTATCGGCGGTGCATACGGTTCAGGTATCGCTACCCTCGACCCCAACGACATCGAGTCGATGAGCGTCCTCAAGGGTGCGGCAGCCGCAGCGCTTTACGGTTCCCGTGCAGCAAACGGCGTCGTGCTGATTACCACCAAATCTGGTGCAAAAGACATCAAGGGTGCAAAATCTACCCACGTTACCTATAATGGTTCCCTCGCACTTGAAACCATTGCGTCCCTGCCTATTTACCAGAACAGCTACGGCCAGGGTTCCAACTTCCAGCCCGGCGGTGCCAACGGTTCTTGGGGTGCCTCTTTTGACAAAGTCAAGGAGATTCCCATGTATTCCGCTATCGCGGCTGAGTATCCCGACCTTGCAGAGCAGCTCTATCCCGGCAAGAATGGTATGATTCCTTATCAGGCATATCCGAACAATGTCAAGGATCTGTTCCGCACCGGCATCATCTGGGATCACTCGTTGAACGTTCAGTCCATCAACGAGAAGGGGCATTTCAACGTAACCGGTTCCTACACTTCTCAGGACAGTTACATTCCCGGTTCGGAATTTGACCGTTATGCATTCTCTATCGGTGGTTCGCAGCAGGTCAGCAAGAAACTCCGCATAGGCGGCAACCTGGCTTTCACATACACTGACCAGCAGTCCCCTATCTATGGTAACAACCAGTCCCAAAACGAGCTCGGCGGTATGAACTCCCTCGCACGCGCATTCATTATGCCTCGTAGCTGGGATATCCAGAACTACCCTTATAAGACTCAGGACGGTTCCAACCTGTTGTTCCAGCTCTCTTCCCAGGCAAACAACCCTTACTGGGCGTGGGAAAACGATAAGATCAATTCCATTCAGAAACGTATAGTTGCCAACTTCAACGCTACATACACATTCACAGACTGGTTGAGTGCAGATTACACTATCGGTTTCAACGATTATGCCCTCTCCCGCAAGACCATCGTGAACCTCGGTTCCCGCGGTTATGCCGGCAAGGGTTATATATCAAACGGCAACTCCGACAACTCTGTGCTCGAGTCAACCCTGTTGCTCACTGCAAACAAGGACTTTGGCAAGTTTAACGTACGTGCAACCCTGGGTCACAACTACAACCAGGATCTTTACACTTCGTTCTCGGCAAACGGTCCGGAAATCATCAACCCCGGCATCTTTGACATTGGCAATACCAAGTCCCAGACTGCCGGCGAGGGTTATTCCAAGAGCCGCAAGTGGGGTTTGTTCGCAGATATCCTGCTCAGCTACGACAACTGGGCATTCTTGAACATCTCCGGCCGTAACGACGTTTCTTCCACCCTGCCCAAGGCAAACCGCAGTTTCTTCTATCCTGCGTTCTCTGGTTCCGTTGTATTCACCGAGGCTCTCGGCATCCAGAGCGATGTCCTGAGTTTTGGTAAGGTTCGCGCCAGCTGGGCAAAGGTCGGTAACGACGCTTCTCCTTATTATAATAACGGTACTTATGTAACCGGCAGCCCTTATATGGGTCAGGCCCTGATGGAGCTCCCTACCAGACTCTACGACCCCAACCTCAAGCCCGAGTTCACATCTGAGTTTGAGACCGGTCTTGAACTTAAGTTCTTCGACGGCCGTATCGCTTTTGACGGGACTTATTACAACCGTGTATCCGACAATCAGATAGGTGCAAAAGCATCTCCTTCATCTACCGGTTACAGCGATTATGTTACCAACTTCGGCTCTATCCGCAACGCCGGCTTCGAGCTTGGTCTGGACCTTTATCCCATTATGACCAATGACTTCAGTTGGAGCATCTACACCACCTTCACCCGCAACCGCTCCGAGGTTCTCTCTCTGGCAGAAGGCGTGGACAAGATTTACCTCGGTGGTGACTTCTCATCTCCCCGTCCCGTGCTGATGGTGGGCCAGCCTTACGGTGTTATCGAAGGTGAGCGCATCGCCCGTGACAAAGACGGCAACTGGCTTGTGGATCCCGCTTCCGGTATGTATATCAACGACACCGAAGTCGGCATAATCGGTGACCCGAATCCCGATTTCAAGACCACTATGACCAACACCCTGCGTTACAAGGGTCTCTCTTTCAGCTTTATGTTTGACTTCCAGAAGGGTGGCTGCGTTTACAGCTCCTATCTGACCGACCTGCTTGGTCGTGGTGTCACCAAGGATACAGAAGACCGTCTTGGCGCACGCATCCTCCCCGGTGTTTACGGAGACAAGAACACTCTTGAGCCTTACCTGGATGCAAATGGCAACCCTATCCCCAACACTACTACCCTCAGCGAGTCTGACCTGTGGTTCTCCGACGGTGGTACTCTGTCGTCGTTCGCAATCAACTCTGCTGACGAGGTCGCTGTTTACGACGCAACCGTTCTCCGTCTGCGCGAGGTCAACCTCAGCTACCAGCTTCCCAAGAAATGGATGCAGGCAATCCGTCTGCAGGGCGCAGAAATCGGCGTAGTCGGCCGTAACCTCTGGTTCTGGGCACCTAACGTTCCCAAGTATTCCAACTACGATCCTACCATCAACACATTCGGTGAGACTAACGTACAGGGTATCGACTACACCTCGGCTCCCTCTACCCGCCGTTTCGCGTTCAACCTCAAGTTAACCTTATAATTTGCCGACAGTATGAAAAGAAAGATATTTTACGGTCTCGTTGCAATCGTGGCAGCCCTTGGCTTGTCATCCTGCAATCTTGACATCAACGAAGATCCGTATGCAGTGACCAAGCTCGATGTTGAGCAGTTGCTTACTGCAGCAGAATACGAAGTTGGCATCAACTTCTCAGAAGGGTATTATCTCAATGCCAACTTCTCTTCTTATACCCATCACACCTGCAGTCGTGAAGTGGACAATTATTCACTGAACGCAAGCTACTCCACCCTGGGCAATACCTGGGATCAGGCTTACCAATTTTCTATTAAGAACTGCGACAAGCTCATAGAAGATGGTGATGCCAACGGCAATGCAATCTACGCTTCCATCGGCCGTATCCTCCGTGCGTATGTCTATATGAATATGGTTGACCTCTGGGGTGATGTCCCTTACACCGAGGCTAACAATACAGATTTCACCGAGCCAAAGCCGGATCAGGGAGCCTTTATCTACAATGATCTGCTCAAGAGCCTCAATAAGGCTATCGCCGACCTCAAGAATCCCGAGGCTTCCAACAATCTGAAACCCGGTGCAAACGACCTGTTCTACAAGGGTGACGTAACCAAGTGGCTTCACGCTGCCAATACCCTTAAGCTTAAGCTCCTGGTTCAGAGCCGCCTTGTAAAGGGCGAGATCGAAGGCTGGAAGAGCGAGCTTGACGGCCTGCTGGCTGAGGATGCCTTCCTTAAAGACGGTGAGGACCTCCAGTTCCCTCACTCAACCGCTACTACCCCCAGCGACGAGCGTAACTCAGGTTATGTTGACGAGTACCAGGGTGGTCAGAAGTCTGTATGGATCAGCCCCTGGTTCTATGAGATCCTGAACGGTAAGAGCTACAACTTCAAGGAGAACCCCTTCAAGGGCATCGTTGACCCTCGTATCCCTTACTACTATTACAACCAGGCTACCGCAGACAAGGATGCTCTCAACCCGACCGACTATCGTGACGGTGCGTTTATCTCCATTATGCTTGGCTCCAACTCCGGTTACACCTCCAATACTCAGGAGAGCGTTATGACCTGCGTAGGTATCTACCCCGTAGGTGGTAAGTATGATGCCGGCAAAGGTGGTGCCATCGGCGCAAAGGACGGCACAGGTATAGCTCCCGACAAGATGCTGCTGGCATACTCGGTTCCGTTTATGAAGGCTGAGCTCGTGCTTGCAGGCGAAACTAACGGCGATGCAGCGGCTCTTCTCGAAAAAGGCATCGCTTCTTCACTTACCCACGTGAACACCGTTTGCAAGGCTGCTGATGCTTCCTGCCCTATGATCAGTGCGGACGCTGCAACTATATTCATCAACAACGTTCTCTCACGCTTTGAAGCTGCAAATGCTGCCAAGAAGATGGAAATCGTGATGACTCAGAAGTGGATTGCAAACTTCTACAACCCCGTAGAGGCATACAACGATATCCGCCGTACCGGTTATCCCATCCTCTTCAAGGGTGACGATAGGAACATGGCCTATACCCCTTATGCGCAGACAGTGGAAGCTAAGCCCGAGCTGACTCCGTATAACCTTGTCACTATTCTGGCTTATCCCCGCGTTATGTGGTATCCCCAGGGAGAAATTGACGTCAACCCGAACATTACCAACAATGGTCGTGTTGTCAGCAGCAAAGTTGTCTTCTGGGATAAATAATCAATAAAGACAGATGAAAATGAAACATACTAGTTTATTGGCAGTATTCTGCTGCATCATAGCCCTGACTGCTTGCAACAAGCAGAAACTTCCCTATGATCTGGAAGGAGTAGAGCGCGGTGTCATCATCAATATCTCTAAGGTGGCCGGCACAAGCACAACTCTCTCAACAGATGTCAATGCAGGTGACTATCAGGTAGAGCTCTCTATTCCCGAAAACTTACAGGGAGACAAGTCTATGTTTAAGGAGGCTCAGCTTATGGCTGTTTACACCGACGGCGATGGTAAGAAGACAGCTGCATATGTGGCTGAAGGCATTACCGATTTCCCTGCAAAGGTCAAAGTCAACATCAAGGATGTCCTCAGCAAATGTGGCCAATCCTCGATTGCGATTGGTGACCGTGTAGAGTTTACTCCTTGCTACACTCTCAAGAGCGGCACTCAGGTAGATGGCTGGTCTGAGCTTATGGGCTTCAACAATGTCCGTTTCACCTGGCTTCTCGAAGATGGCTCCAACTATCAGTATCGCGTTTCCTACACCGCATTTGCTCCGTTCCACAAAGAGAACTTCAAAGGAAAGGCTCTTTATGAGTTGCTCGATTCTGGAAATGAATATGGTGACGGATACGGCGAGGCCATTGTAACACAGGTTACTGAACTCCCCGACTCACAATGGATTCCCAAGGGAGTTACTGCAGAGGAACTGGTTGGTCTCCATATCGTTTGCGATATTCCTAACACCTGGTTCGGTGTGATGAACTTTGATATGTGGATCAACACTCAGGATTTCACCATCATTATGCCCGATCAGAAATCCTGCTTCTTCGACTACCCGGGTTATGGTTCTTATGACGTAGAACTCGTTGGCTGCGAAGGCGAGGTTGATACCCTGAGAGAGTATATCACCTTCTATTGGGGCACCAGCTGGGGTCCTTACTCCTTCGGTAGTGAGACAATGCGCATATACTTCAACGAGGATTTCTATCCCGAACTTTAGTGTTATCACCTCATAATTGTTGCGGCCCCTTGCCATCCGGCAGGGGGCCGTTTCATTTATACGATTACAAAAACAATTTTTTGTAACTTTGAGGCAGTAATAATATCCGGATGATTAAACGTTTTATTTTATTTGTCCTGCTGCTGGCTCCGTTATGCCTGGCGGCGGAGACAGTGCCGCCCGACAGGGCAAAGCGTATGGCCGGCAATGTATTGTCGGCGCAGGGTTGCTGGTCCCGCACTTTGACGCAGGTGGCGGAGCCCGAGGTGCTCACCAGGTCGGTGACATCCGAGCCTGCCTATTATATATTCAAGGGCGACCGCGGCGGGTTTGTCATTACCTCCGCAGACGACAGGCTGACTCCGGTCATAGGCTGGTCTGCATCGGGCGATATCAGCGGGGATGATATCCCTGATAACCTCCGCTCGTGGCTCAGTATGTGGTCCGATGCGCTCGAACGAATCCGCAACGGCGTTCAGCTGCCCCAGGTGGGGGCCCGGCAGGAGTGGGAATCGTTCGAGATGGGCCGCATCCCTATGTATGCCACTGAGAAACAGTACGAAACGGCCAAATGGAATCAGGAGAGACCGTTTGACACGTATTGCCCTCAGGTAGATGGCAAGCCGTGCGCGGCGGGCTGTACTGCCGTGGCGACAGCCATCGTTATGCGCTATCACAAATGGCCTCAGTCTGGCACAGGAGTGCTCCCTGAGTATTATTATCAAGATGACGACGGCACGCCCCGTATGGTGCCGGAATTGTCTTTGGGGAATGTCTATGATTGGGATGCAATGCCTATGGTGTTGCATTCCTACGACGATGACGAGTTGGCGAAGGAGCAGGTTGCCCGCCTGATTGCAGATGTAGGTATCGCCCTGCAGTCACAATACAATCCCGGGGGGACCGGCGCTTACACCAGCGACATAGTAGATGTTCTGCCCCGTAATTTCTCTTACGACGCATCTATGGCAGACTATTATCTGCCCTATTACACATACGGGGAATGGACCGGGATGCTTATGGACAATCTTGACAAGGTTGGACCGATTGTCTATTCCGGTTCTTCTGCAAAGGAAGGAGGTCATGCCTTTGTCCTGGACGGCTACAACACAAAGGGTCAGTTCAGCATCAACTGGGGCTGGGGCGGAAGAGGCAACGGCTTTTTCACATTTCCCGATTTTGATGACTATAAGCTGTACAATTCTGCAATTCTTGGCATAAAGAAGGATGAGGGCGGCAACGTAAAGGACCTCCTCTTTTTAGATGGCAACGGAGTTGGGAAAGGCCTTACCAGTTCAACAAGTGAGTTCAAGGTAGGAGAGCCGTTCAATATATCCTGTATGTACGTTTACAACCTCACCAATCACACCGTTACGGGACGGTTTGTGCTTGCTGTGGTACACCGTGACGGCAGCCTGGGCGAGGTGATTGACGATGGAGAAGGGGAGGAGGATGAACTGTTTACCCTGGAGTCGCTTGCAGGGATAGGCATTGTCAGTGATGATTGTGTGCTGACAGAGCAGCCCCAGATCGGGGACCGTATCTGTCTTTTCTTTAAATCGGAAAACAATCCCGAGTTGACTTTAGTCTCCGGTAATAAAGAAGACGGCACACCCTATGAGATACCCATCGCAGATGCTTTGTATTTGGATGAGGCGACATCGTTCCGCTACACCTCCAGTTCCGGCAATTTGGTGATTAGCACAAAGAAAGATGCCCAGTGGACTGTTGCGGATGCTTCTGGTACCCTATATACTGAGGGTATCGAATTTGCGAATGGTGAACTCACCATTCAGACTAAACAGTTCCCGGGCGGGTCATATTTCATAACCCTTACTAAAGGTGAGAATGACAGTATGTCGGTAGAATTTGTATTTGGTTCAAAGGAGGTTCTATGAAAAAGATAATTGTAATAGGTGCCCTCTGGGCAGTGCTGACGATGAGTGTTTCCTGCAAGAAAGCCCCTTCGCTCACGGTATCTCCCGCTACCTGCGAGGTGTCTTCAGATGGCGGCACGGTGCAACTGACTGTAAATGCAAACTACTCCTGGAGTGCAGAAAGTGACACAGACTGGATACGCGTCGTTACAAAATCGGGTGAGGCAGACCAGACTGTGCTCAGTATCGTTGTCTCCGGGAATACGCTTCCCGACGCGCGTGAGGGCAGTGTGACTGTGACCTGCGAATCGGCGGTGCAGACAGTGAAGGTAGTCCAGCGCCTCAAGCCGATGGTTATTCCAGTGGAGGGGAAAGAGATATCTTTTGGCTGTGAATCTCAGATCGCGGAGATTGAGATAAGTACTAATGTGGATTTCGAGGTAGAGGTCAATTCGTCTGAATCCTGGCTCAAGGTGCTGAGTACCAAAGGTATGAGAACCGCTAAGGTGACGCTCTCACTGGAAGAGAACGAGACCTACTCCCTCCGGGAGGCCACCCTTAGATTTACTTGCGACGGCGCAGCAGTGTCAGAGATTTATGTTATGCAGGCGGGGCGTCCGCAGTCTTTCACAGTGGTTCACGACCTTGCTCGCTTCAAGGTTCCCGAGCTATTGGGCTTTGGAATGAGTGCGACCGTTTTCTGGGGTGACGGCTCTTCTGAGGTTTACGATAACGGATTGATACACTCATATACGGGTGACGGCCTGCACGAGGTTCGCGTGGAGGCTACCCAGGCGGCTTCTGTTTCTATGCCCGATATGGTCGGCGTCAAAAAGGTGGACCTGACATCCTTCTAGATGTCTGTCGCAAGAAAAATTATTTTCATAGCTGTCCTGTGGCTGTCCATCTGCTGCCGTGCATTTGCCGCCCAGGTGGAGCCTGCTGTGGCGGAGGCTGTGGCACGGCAATATCTTACGGCCCGCACCGGACGCTTCGAGCAGGTTGCCTTGTTGAATGATTCCCGCACCCTCACAAAGGGGGCAACGGAATTACCTCCTTATTATATTTATGGTACCCGGCGGGGAGGTTTCGTAATCGTCGCGGGTGACGACCGTCTGCAGCCGGTGATAGGGTGGGCCCCTGAGGGAGGCGGAATCTCTTTTGACAAAATGCCCGGTAGTATGTCCGCCTGGCTGGATATGTGGGGTGGAATTGTGGATGATATACGCAGCGGCCGGCTCGGAGCGCAGCGTGGCGCGGCAGAGGGGTGGGCGGAGTTATCAACGGGCCGTCAGATGCTTTATTCCGGCAGTTCCCGGTTACTTGAGACTGCGTCGTGGGATCAGGAGGCGCCCTATAACCTCTTTTGCCCCAACGGCTCGATGGCCGGGTGTGTAGCGCTGGTTGCGGCTATAGTAATGCGTTACCACAGGTGGCCTGAGGCTGGCAATGGAGTGTTGCCCGGTTATGTTTACACCGACACAAGCGGGGCATCACAGAGCGTAGAGCCTATAACCCTGGGACACACATACAATTGGGAAGAGATGCCCCTGATGTTGGACGATGCTACCCCGGCTTCTGCCATAGAGGCCGTGGCGCAGCTGCTTTTCGAGACCGGGGTGATGGTACGTTCAGTGTATGGTATTTCACTTACCACCGCCTATGCAGATGATCTGTACGATGGCCTTGTTGCACATTACGGATATGATGCAGGAGCCGTCCGGCTATCCCACAGTTTCTATGATAACGATGAATGGTGCGATCTCCTTGTTGACAATATAAACACCACGGGTCCTTTAATTTACACTGCCAGCAACGGTACAAGCGGCCACGCCTTTGTGGTGGACGGCTATTGCGGCCGCGACCAGTTTCACATTAACTGGGGGTGGGGCGGCCGTGGCAACGGCTATTTCACAATGCCCGACTTTGCCCGGTACACCCAATCACACACCGCCTTTTTTAACCTTAAGCCTGACGCCGGCGGCGCAGCTGCAGACGACTTGCTCATATCCAGCAACGGTGCATCCGAAGGTTTGACCTCTCCCGAAACTGTGTTCCGCCGGGGGGTGCCGTTTGAAGCCAGCTGCACTTACCTTGTGAATGCATCCAAACGCCCTTTTAATGGCGAAGTTGTCCTCGCCGTGAAGCATCGTGACGGTACTATGGGGGAGATACTTTTCACTGATAGGTTAACCCTCCAACCCAGAAGGGGTTACCGGTTAAACTACCACGACTGCCTGATAACCGGGCCCATTCTGCCGGGCGACTGCATTTGCCTCTGGTATCGCTCTTCCGTTACTCCTGAATGGACATTTATCCACGCCGACATCGAGCGGGGCGATGCGGCTCAGATACCCATTGCCGATGCCGTGAGTCTGGAAGAGGCCACATCGTTCATATACATTGCCGCAAGCGGTATGCTGAAGATTTCTACCAAGCCCGGCGCCGGATGGACTCTGCTGGATGAATGGGGCGCTCCCTGCCCCTGGGGGGTATCTTTTGAAGAAGGGCTTCTTTTGATAGATACTGGTAAGTATGAGAAAGGGTCGTACTTTCTCACCCTTACCAAGGGGGATGATGTAAAAACAGTGGAGTTTGTGTTCGGCTCCGAGAGAGCCGGTGATTAAGGTTACTCCTTAATAATCTCAATCTCAGAATAGCCCTCAAGGATTTTGATGGCCAGCCTCTGCAGTTCGCGCCCCTTGTCGGTAAGGGCCACGCTGCGGCCGTATCGAACGAACAGTGCCGCACCGATCTCCGACTCGAGAGCGGCGATGTGTTTGGTGACGGCGGGTTGGGTCACCCCCAGCCGCTTTGCGGTTTCGCTGAAGCTGAGGCATCCCGCCAGGGTGGTGAATGTCAGAAGACGCTTGTCTGTCATTGCACTGTAAAGATACAAATAAAAGTTGCTTTTTGGCGAAAAAGTTATATCTTTGCAGCCCTTATTAGACACACTATTAACAACTAACAAAATGATCAAACAGTACGAAACCGTTTTCATTGCAACTCCCATTTTGTCTGAAAGCCAGATGAAGGAAGCGGCTGCTAAGTACTCGAGCCTTATCACAAGCAACGGTGGTGAGATCGTGTATGAAGAGGACTGGGGCCTGCGCAAACTGGCGTACCCCATCGACAAGAAGACTACCGGGTTCTAT
>CAMKTW010000004.1 GCA_946415795.1 uncultured Bacteroidales bacterium | reverse complement strand
AAAACAGGAGTCTTAACAATTATGTTGAGACGGTCCTGATGGATATTGCATACGATGAGCCTAACGACGAAACTGTTGCGGCTATTGAGGAGGCGCGCTCGGAAAAGGTTCTTGAGAAAATGGATGTGGACAAATTGGAGGATCTTGTAGCAGAATGAGGCACAACATCGGATAAAACTTGTACGTCTGGGGGCACATTCTGAATTGTTCAAGTAACGGCTCAAGTCATCCGAGATTGAAGTCGATGTATTTCACAACCTTGCGATAGTCACGCCAGTGGCAACCAATATTTGCGGGGAGTGGAAGTTATTTTTTGCAGAGTTGCGCATTTAAGTCTGCGAAAAGCACGCAATCTATTGCTATGAAAAACTTGTTTAGACTGATCTCTGCCGTGGCCGCTTTGGCCTTGGCTCTTGGCGCAAATGCACAGCAGACTTCGTTTGCTGATGAACACAGATATTCGCTTGAAATATCCACCGGCTGCCCTTTTCCAATGACGATTTCTTCGCATTCTAGTCACGAACCCGGCTCTGCGGAGTATGACAAGTGGATGCAGATGAGGAATGACGGTCAGTCGAAAGTTGAGACGACGTATCCCAATCTTACGGTGATGTTTTCCTGGCGGATTGACAGGCACTTGGAGATATCTCTGTTCTGCAATGCCCACGGCTACACCTATGCAATCCGTCAGCACCCCAAGGGCTACACAGAGGGTATGAACTGGGACTATGACATTAACACAGTCACAGAGGTGCTGGAACGCGGCTACAAGAATATGGCGGTGGTTCCGGGCGCTATCATCAAGTATTACTGGTATAACAGAGATTTCTGGAAGTGGTATTCCGGTGCCGGTGTCGGTTATTTCGTCTATGGAGAAGCGCCATTATTTGACACCCGAATCGTTCCTGAGCTAATTCTGGCCGGCACTCATTTTGGCCGCCGCCACCTCTACGGCGTTGCAGAATTCACCCTTGGAGCGTCCGGTCTCGGCCCGCAGCTGGGACTCGGTTACCGATTCTAGAGGGAAGTCTTTACTTAGTGAAATTATACTTATCTCTCAATGCTGCCTTGGTTTCTTCATCCTGGTGGGTAAAGTAACCCTTGAATCCCGGGCAGAAGTTGATGTGCCACCGCCAGAAACGGCCTAAGACCGATTTGGGATTCTTGTCGTAATGCGCGCGGAACTTACAGTTCTCGCAGGGGTAATTCTTTTCAGTCATTATTAGCTATACTTAAACAATCCGTACAAATTTACGACAATTTGACTTTCCTAGTAGCAGCTTAATACAAACCTTACCCATATCGACTTCATTTTTCGCAGGAAAAAGAATATCTTTGTAGGTTACATTACTTTGTATGGATATTTCTGTCTTTTCCAAGTGTCTCAAGGATCTGCTGCTGCGCAACGACGAGATTGTCGTGCCGGGGCTCGGGGTCTTTACCGCCCAGATTGTGGCGGACGAGGTTAACGAAGACGGAACTGCCCGTACCCCATATCGCAAGATTCTGTACAGCCCCGTCCAGAAGCCGGAAGACGGCATGTTTCTCAGATGGCTGGCAAAATATCTGCCCGAGGGGAGTGATGCAGAAAGCGAGCTTCAGGAGTTTTTGCTCGATTTGAGCGGTGAACTTGAAGACAACCGTGCGGTTGAGCTGGGCGATTTGGGCCAGCTTCACTCCTCCGCCCACAAGATTTATTACTTTGTGAGCAATACCGACGTCTTTGAGTATCCCGACGTGCCTGGCCAGGAATCTATAGGCGCACTGCTGCCGGAAGAATATGCGGAGGAGGACAGCAAACCGATAGAACTTGACACAGACAAGTGGATTAAGCAGGAAGACAATACACCCGCTCCCGCCCCGGAACAGCCTGCCGGTGAGCCTGCCCGTAAGCCGGAGCCGGTACCGGAAGAAGCGGAGGAGGAGGAGGAGGAGGACACCCCTGCCCCAAGCCGCACAAGCATACTGATTGGCAACATCCTGCTGATATTATTCGTAGTCATTATTTTCCTGATGATTGCAGTCTCTTTGCTCAAGGACCTTCCGTGGATGAGCAATCTGCTGGACCACCTGCTATACACCAAAGAAGAACTTCAGATACTTGGCAAATAGGAGATGATAGACCACGCCACAAAAGAGAGGATAATGGATGCCGCCCGGATAGAGGAGGTCATCGGCGAGTTCGTGACGCTGAAGCGTTCCGGCGCGAACTATGTCGGCCTGTGCCCCTTTCATCCAGACAAGCACCCCTCAATGAGCGTATCTGCAACAAAGCAGTTCTTCAAATGCTTCTCCTGCGGCCATTCTGGCAACGTCATCTCATTCCTGATGGACCACGAACACATCAGCTACCCGGAGGCGCTCAGGTATCTGGCAAGGAAATACGGCATAGAGATAGTAGAGAAAGATGAGACTCCTGAGGAGGCGGCGCAGCGGATGCGTAACGACAGTCTCCTGATTGTGAACGATGTCGCCCAGAAGTTCTACCAGGATGTCCTGTGGGATCCGGAGCGCAGCCATATGATTGGACTCGGCTACTTCCGCCAGAGAGGTTTTACAGACGAGACTATCCGCCGCTTCGGCCTCGGATATGCCCCCTCAGGCTACGATACCTTCACCCGGTTTGCACTGGACAACGGCTATAAAGAGGAGTATCTGCTGGAGACGGGCCTGAGCATCAAGCACGACGACGGACGCCTCTCAGACCGTTTTTACGAGCGTGTAATGTTCCCCATCTACTCTCTCGGCGGCAAGGTCATAGCTTTTGGCGGACGCATAATGTCTGCGGAGAAGAAGGCGGCCAAGTACGTCAACTCACCCGAGTCTTCCATCTACAGCAAGAGCCGCTCAACGCTGTACGGCCTCTTCCAGGCAAAAAACGCGATTGCCCGGCAGGATAAATGTATAATGGTGGAGGGGTATGCAGATGTAATATCGATGCATCAGCGCGGCATAGAGAATGTGGTCGCCTCCAGCGGCACCGCCCTCACCGAGGGTCACATCAACCTTGTGAAACGCTTCACAAAGCGGATTACATTCATATACGACAGCGACCCCGCCGGCATCAAAGCCTCTATGCGGGGCATAGATATGGTGCTGGAGGCTGGGATGGAGGTCAAGATAGTGCTGCTGCCGCAGGGCGAAGACCCCGACTCGTTTGCCCAGGCAAATGAGAAGGCCGATATTGAGCAGTATATCGCCTCTCACGAGCAGGATTTCATCACCTTCAAAATCAACATCTTATCCAAGGATATCGCTGAAAACGACATTTACGGCCGCACTCAGATGATAAGCGAAATAGTGCAGACGGTATCTGTAATTCCTGACGAGATAACCCGCAATGTGTATATCGAGACCATAGCGGGGGTCTTCAATCTGCAGCGGGACTCCCTGTTCTTGAGGATCCGGCGTATGCGCCAGAAGCGCCGCGAGCAGACACAGGCACGCAATAACTATAACCGCAGCCGTGAAAACGCCCCCGGACCGGACGGCGCCGCAGAGGCCGGCTTCATACCCGACGAGCAGGGACGGTATCCAGAATCTGAAGTTTATGAAGCCACCCCCCGGAAACGCGATAGCGGGATTATCACAAACGATTATCTGGCTGTGTGCGAACGCGAACTGGTGGAGATGCTCATCAAATGGGGCGAATACACCATCCACTGGGAGAGCAATATGACCTACGGAGAAGAGAAGATTCCGGAGGTCACGGTATCGGAGTATATACGCGGCCAGCTGGACGAGGACGGACTGACCCTGCAGAATCCGCTGTACAAGAAAGTTTATGATGCTTATTATGCCCTCGAGAAGGTCCCGAGCGACAACTGCGAAGAGACCCAGGGGCACGTGATCAAGTATTTCACCTTTCACGATGATATGGAAGTGATGAAATTTACAACAGAACTGCTCTCAGAAAGCTATCCCATCACCATAAAGAACTTCAATGCCTCCCTCACCAGCGAAGAACACCGCCTCTACAAAGACGTCCCCAAAGCCGTCCTGCAGTACAAATCGCGGATTGTGGGGCTGCAGCAGACAGAACTGCAGAAAGAGATTGCGGCGGCGGGCAAAGCGGGCGACGACGCCCGTCAGAAAGAGCTGATGCACAGTTTCCTGACACTGGCAAACGTCCGCAACCAACTGGAGAAAGCACTAAAAAAGTATTAACCTACAACTAATCATTATATGGCAACCGATTACAAACGGACTCTGGTAACCTGCGCGCTTCCCTACGCAAACGGACCTGTACACATCGGACATCTGGCTGGCGTTTATGTGCCCGCCGACATCTATGTGAGGTATCTTAAGATGCGTGGCCGCGACGTCCTTTTCGTATGCGGCAGCGACGAGCACGGCGTACCCATCACCATAAAGGCGCTCCAGCAGGGATGCACTCCGCAGGACATAGTAGATAAGTATCACGGCATCATCAAGAAGGCATTTGCCGACTTCGGAATCAACTTTGACATATACTCCCGCACCACCAGCAAGGTGCACGAGGCCACCGCATCTGACTTCTTCAAGAAACTCTATGACGAGGGCAAGTTCATTGAGAAGGAGAGCGAGCAGTATTATGACGAGCAGGCCCACCAGTTCCTGGCCGACCGCTACATTATGGGCACCTGCCCCAAATGCGGCAACGAGCGGGCATACGGTGACCAGTGCGAAAAGTGCGGCTCCACCCTGAGCCCCGACGAACTTATCAACCCCCACTCCACCATCAGCGGCGCCCCGCTGGTGAAGCGGGCCACAAAGCACTGGTATCTCCCGCTGGACAAGTATGAGGGCTGGCTGCGCGAGTGGATTCTGGATGGCCACAAGGAGTGGAAGACAAATGTTTACGGCCAGTGCAAGAGCTGGCTGGACGGCGGACTGCAACCCCGCGCCGTGAGCCGCGACCTCGACTGGGGCGTGCCCGTTCCGGTAGAGGGTGCAGAGGGCAAAGTGCTCTACGTCTGGTTTGACGCCCCCATAGGCTATATCTCCAATACCAGGGAACTGCTGCCCGACAGCTGGGAGAAATGGTGGAAGGACCCCGAAACCAAGCTGGTACATTTCATAGGCAAGGATAACATCGTGTTCCACTGCATAGTGTTCCCCTCTATGCTTAAAGCCTACGGCGGATACATCCTCCCCGACAACGTCCCTGCAAATGAGTTCCTGAATCTGGAGGGCGACAAGATATCCACCTCGCGCAACTGGGCGGTATGGCTCCACGAATATCTGGAGGAGTTCCCCGGCAGCCAGGACGTGCTGCGTTACGTGCTGACCGCCAACGCCCCCGAGACCAAGGACAACGACTTCACCTGGAAGGATTTCCAGACACGCAACAACAGCGAGCTGGTGGCCATCCTGGGCAACTTTGTGAACCGCGCCGTGGTGCTAACGCACAAATACTTCGAGGGCAGAGTTCCGCAGAACCTCAAACCCGAGGCCATCGATACGGAGGTTATGGGACAGATTCCCGCCATCAAGGCCGCCATTGAAGACAACATAGAGCACTACCGTTTCCGCGAAGCCCTCAAAGAGGCTATGAACCTCGCCCGCCTGGGCAATAAATATATCAGCGACACCGAGCCCTGGAAGGTAGCAAAGACCGATATGGAGCGTACCGCCTCCATCCTCTACAACTCCATCCAGATTTGCGCAAACATCGCCATCGCGTGCGAGCCCTTCCTCCCCTTCTCTATGGAGAAACTCGCAAGGATGCTGAATATGGACAGTCGCGAGTGGGAAGCTGTAGGCAGCGGCGAGATTATCGCCCCCGGACATCAGCTGAATGCCGCAGAACTTCTCTTTGCCAAGGTAGAAGACGAGCAGATTGCATTCCAGCTCAAAAAGCTGGAAGACACCAAGAGGGCCAACGAAGAGGCAGAGAAAGCAACAGCACCCGCCAGCGCCCCCGAAGCCGCCAAAGAACAGTGCACCTTTGAAGACTTTGAGAAGATGGATATACGCACCGCCACCGTACTCGAGGCAGAACGGGTGCCCAAGACCGACAAGCTGCTGCACCTGAAGATTGACACCGGCCTGGACCAGCGCGAAATAGTCTCCGGCATCGCCGAATACTACACCCCGGAAGAGATGGTCGGCAAGCAGATATGCATCCTCGCCAACCTGCAGCCCCGCAAAATTCGTGGCATCGAGTCCAAAGGTATGATTCTGATGGCCCGCCAGAGCGACGGCAAGATGCGCATCATCTCACCCGAAGAACCCCTGGCAAACGGGGCTTGCATAGGTTAACCTTCTAATATTTTGATATCTATGAAGACAAGTACAAAAATCTGGCTGGCCATTGCAGGCATCCTGCTGGTGGTCCTTGGTGTATTATGCATCTGCAGACCCGCCGCAACACTTTTCACCGCAGCCTGGCTCATCGGCTGCCTGACCCTGTTTGCCGGTATTTCCAAGTTGGTTTTCACTTTCCGCACACAGGCTTTCCTACCCAATAGCGGGAGCCGTATGCTCAGTGCCATACTTCAAATCATACTGGGTCTCATCTTCCTGTGCAACAACCTTTTCCTTGCAGTTTCCCTGCCGGTCATCTTTGCAATGTGGGTGCTTATAGAGAGCGTAATCATTGCCGTGAACAGCTTTGACTACAAGCGTGTTGGCTTCCCTGGATGGTGGGCCATCCTGCTACTTGGCATCTGCGGTGCCGTACTGGGCGTTATGGGATTGAGGAATCCAGATGTATCAGCCGCAACCCTCTCCACCCTCATAGGCCTCGGCGTTATCGCCATGGGTGCCGCCTACCTGTTTGCCCTCATAGGAATCAAAAAATTCGAGAATCTGATCAGGTAGCAAAAACCTCAACGTAATCTATTAAATTGACTCGATTTCCTCCCTTGACAACTGGGTTGCAGCCATAATGGTCTCAATGCTAGCTCCGATGGCCTTAAGGTTCTTGACAGTTTCTCGCCGCATCTCTTCACGCCCATCCTTGCAGCCCTTGGCCAGACCTTCTACCATCCCAGCGTCGTAGCCTTCTTTGTGGAAATACTCGCCGATAACCTTCCTGTCGTATTCGGTAATCATAGATGTCACGTATTTGCGAAGTTCCTTTTCTTCAAGTTCCCCAGTCTGAGCTATCGAGAACACATCCTCGAAGCCTGCCTGATTCACCGGCACCTCTGCAAATTTATTCAAATTTTTGAAAAGGTAGCACCATCTCTCGCGGTTTGTCTCCAGCGAATCCCAGGCATTGCGCAGCCGCGGCAGCTCTAGGAAGAAGAATCGTAGATTCTCTGTAAGGCAATCCTGCGCGTTTGACAATTCCTGGAACTGGTAGGAGAAGAAAAACTGCCCTTTCGGAACGGAAGCACTGTGGTGCCGGATATCGTCTGCTATGCAGAGGACATACACCGGTCTCAGTAGGTAAGATTCGTCACCCCGCTCAATCTGGCTATGTGTACCAGAGAGCATCCGTAGAACAGCAGCCGGTCGTCCATATCCACGTCGGGCAGGCACTGCATCTCCGCAATGAACTTCTCTCCTGTACCGCGCGCTGCGCATATAACGTCAAAGGTGGCTCGTTTATCCTTGGCGCTCATCACCGGAATCTCGTTGCCAAGGTACTCGATATCCTCAACCTGCACCGGCAGGATGTCGTTGATGAACTTGAGCAGGATGCGCTTGTGCCCTAAGATATACTTGAAGGCAAAATCTACCCTTAAGTCCATAAATGTTGACAGTTGTTCCGGATGGTCGATATAGGACTGGACCTTATCAGGCTGTTCATCGAATTGTTCCCGCAACTGGTCTTCAATCTGCGGGTCCAGCACAAGTTTGTAGTTAGCTTTCATAGGCTTTAATCATTAAATGGTTAATGCCCGCAATACTATACAACAAGGCCGGGGTAAACCATAATCTAAACGTTTATAAACGTTTTTAAAAATGACAATCAAATAAAGCAACTATCAAAAACCGAACTTGTTGGCTACGAGATGATCATCCGAGAACCAGCAATGACCATACTGCATGGTAAAAGTCTGAATCATGAATGAGCGCAAAGCAATTTCCAGTGTCTGGAAAGATGAAAAGACCAACATTCTCAGACTGGCGTCAAAACGGTAAAGTGACGCTGCAGTCTCGAATTTGGCTCCGGGTTTATAGGCGTGCGGGTCCTTATTAATTTCCAGGGGACGCAAATATGCGGCAAAACGAAAGTATGATACCTTCTTCAGGAAATCCTCCGCCTTGTATGTGTCTGAAATAATGAGCCCCCGGCTCTGTAGCATCGAGATGATGTCTGTGATGCTTTTTGCACTTTTCGTGTGCTTCATACCCAACCCCTCTATCAAAATAAAAGTTCCGCCCTGGTACGCTATTCAAGTGGGAAGCGTGGCGGAATCTGGCAATACAAATGTACGGCTTTTTTGAGAAAGTCAATAATTATTCTGCTATTTATTGATTCAATGGCAGCGTTGAACTACCGTTTCACGTTGGGATCAATGCTTACAAATCACGGCCCAGGCAATCCATATAAAGAAACAGATGCTGGAAGATCCATTAACCAGAAAATCACGGCGCCTGCATCGGATAGCAGAATCTCTCTTCGGAGCGTGGCAGCAATCCCCCTGGCTACCAGCCTATTAAGCAAAGTCCCTTGCGTAAAAATGCGCAAGGGACTATATGTAAAAAACTGATAGAGAAGCAGGTAGGTGCCACAAGGCACAGCAGCAAGGCTTGAGGCGTAGTCCCAGTATTACTGGGCAATGAACCGATAGACGATGCTGCCTTTCTGGGGATCGGGGGCGGAGTCGCTGCGGTTGAACTTGCTGCGCTCGGCAGCCTTGACAGCCCACTGCCAGAGAGATTTATCCTTGGAAGATGCCGACTCGATAACCTGCGCCTTGATTACGCGGCCGCTGCGGTTAACATAGATTGCAACAGCCACGTCGCCGCCGCCAAAACCCTTGTACGCCGGTATCGGAAGGTGAACCGCTTTGCGACCCTCCAGATCGTATGAGAGTACCGACGGGCCGCTGTATTCGCGCGCCTCCCCCTCCTCTTCATCGCCGCCGGCATCGGGATTATCCTCGGTTGCAACATCATCCTCCTCTGCCTCCAGCGCCTTACGGCGGTTGGCGGCCAGGGCCTCCTCTACGCTGCGGCCAAGGGCTTCCCGCTCTGCCCGGGCCTTGATGGCATTGGCATCCACCACCGCATTGCGCACGGTAGGGGTCGGAGCGGCTGCAATCATGGCATCCAGCTCTTTGCTCACACGGTCCTTAAACTCTTTGAGTTCTTCCTGCTGCTTGATAAGCTCTTGCTTCTCCTGCTGGGTGAAGTCAAGGATAAAACTGCTCTCCTTCTTCACACTCGCACCAATGGAATACAGCAGCAGTGCAATCAGCACGACAAGGTGGAAGATAATTGTCGAGTAAAGACCTATCCGGTTTTCTTTGCGGCGTTCTGAAGGGTTTTCCTGCATTACTTCTTAAGCCAGGTCTTGTCGTTCAAGGCTTTCTCTATCGTAGCCAGCAGTATATTGATAGCCACGTGGTTGTGCCCGCCCTGCGGCACTATGATATCGGCGTACCGTTTGCTGGGGGCTATGAACTGAAGGTGCATCGGCTTCACCGAGTCGTTGTAGCGCTGTATCACGGAGTTCACGTCCTTGCCTCGCTCGGCTATGTCGCGGACCATTATGCGGGAGAGTCGGTCGTCATCGTCGGCATCAACATACACCTTGATGTCCATCTACCTGCGCAGCTTCTGGCAGTTATAAATGAGGATACCCTCCACAATGATGATGTCGGCGGGTTCTACGTGCACCGTCTCCGTCTTGCTGCGGCCGCAGGTGATATATGAATACACCGGCTGTTCGATGGCCTGGCCGTGCTTGATCTGCTCCAGCTGGTGGCAGAGCAGGTCAAAGTCGATAGAGTTGGGGTGGTCAAAGTTATATACCTCCTTCTCCTCCTCGCTCAGATAGCTTAAGTCTTTGTAGTAAGAGTCCTGAGGAATTACTACTATGCGGTCCTTGAAGACCTCCTGAAGCCTGCGGACCACGGTAGATTTGCCGCTGCCGCTGCCACCTGCTATGCCGATGATTAACATATAGGATATGACTGTTTAAAATTCTGCGTTGTTCGGGGTTCTGGGGAAAGGTATCACGTCGCGGATGTTGGCCATTCCGGTCACAAACATCAGCAGGCGCTCAAATCCCAGGCCAAAGCCGCTGTGAGGGCAACTGCCAAAGCGACGGGTGTCCAGATACCACTCCAGGGTGCGGTGGCTCATTCCCAGCTCGTCTATACGGGAGTTGAGTTTTTCAAACGATGCCTCACGCTCACTGCCGCCAATAATCTCGCCAATCTTAGGGAAGAGCACGTCCATTGCGCGGACCGTTCTGCCATCCTCGTTCTGCTTCATGTAGAACGCCTTGATATCTTTTGGATAGTCGGTCAGGATAACAGGCTTGCAGAAGTGCTTCTCCACCAGGTAGCGCTCGTGCTCGCTCTGCAGGTCGATGCCCCAGCCCACGGGATACTCAAACTTGACTCCGTCGGCAACCGCCTTTTCAAGGATTTCGATACCCTCGGTATAGGTCAGGCGGACAAAATCTTCTTTAAGGACACCGCGCAGGCGCTCCAGCAACTCCTTGTCAAACATATTGTTAAGGAAGGTGATATCGTCCAGGCAGTGGTCCAGGGCATACTGTACCAGATACTTGATAAACTCCTCCGCCAGGTCCATATTGTCCTTGATGTCGTAGAAGGCCATCTCCGGCTCAATCATCCAGAACTCCGCAAGGTGGCGCGGAGTATTGCTGTTCTCTGCGCGGAAAGTGGGGCCGAAGGTGTAAATCTCACCCAGCGCGGTGGCGCCCAGCTCACCCTCCAGCTGACCGGAAACGGTGAGAGAAGTGAGGCGGCCAAAGAAATCTTTGGAATAATCTACCTTGCCCTCTTCGGTGCGGGGCGGGTTGTCCATATCCAGGGTCGTTACCTGGAACATAGCGCCGGCACCCTCTGCGTCCGCAGCGGTAATCAGCGGGGTGTGGAGATAATAGAAACCCTTACTGTTAAAGAAGTTGTGTATTGCGAAAGCCATATTATGGCGGATGCGGAGCACTGCACCGAAGGTGTTGGTGCGGGGACGCAGGTGTGCGATTTCCCGCAGGAACTCCATACTGTGTCCTTTCTTCTGAAGCGGATATGTGGCATCGCACTCACCGTAAATCTCTATGTCAGAAGCCTGGATCTCAACGGCCTGACCGCTTCCCTGAGAGGCGACCAGATCGCCCTTCACCGCCAGGCAGGCGCCCGTTGTGATGCGCTTCATCAAATCCTCTTCAAACTTTGCCAGGTCGCACACGACCTGGATGTTATTTATGGTAGAGCCGTCGTTGAGGGCGATGAACGCCACATTCTTATTGCCGCGCTTTGTGCGGACCCAACCCTTTGCCAGCACCTGCTGACCCGGTGCCTCTTTCAACAACTGAGCTACTTTCTTACGTTCCATATTATTTCATTATTTTACAAACTTCAAATTTACTTGTTTGGCCATTAATTACCAAATTGGAATTTGCGGTGACGGGAAGCCTTTGCCGCCTTCCGTTTCCGGGCAATGGCATCTGTGCAAGAAGGGTCAATCGCAAACTGGCAGAAGCATTCAAAGATATACTCCACCGCCAGATGGCTGGGATGGGTCAGATTCTCCTCGTAAAAGCGGTAGTCGCGCAGTTCGTCCATCATTATCTCGTAGGCGGGGAAATACTCCACATTTGGGAAACTCTCGCGCAGCTGCTCCACAGCCAGCAGCAGGGAGGCCTTGCTTATCTGATTGCCGTGCGCACCGTCGGCCAAGTGGCGGATGGGGCTTACGGTGAAAATCCAGAGTTTCCGGGGATTGGCGGCGATTACGGGTGCCAGGTAATCTACGCTCTGCTGGACAGAAAGACGCTCCCGGGAGAACTTTGCCGCCGGAATCTTATGACAGTTGGACACAATCATATCCCGCTCTTTATGGCGGAACACCCAGCTGGTGCCGAGGGTTACCACACACACGTCAGCCGCAGAAAATGCATCGGCGGCAGCCGCCAGGGCAGAGTTGGAGTCGGCCAGGAATGCCTCTTCAGAGGGGCGCGAAAAACGGCTGTGATGCCAGAAAGAGGTGTATAGACCCTCGTGAAAAACGACATCCTCACCGGTAAACGGCTCGCGGGAGGCCAGCCGCCCGAAAGACTGCGCAATAGATGCCGGATTGTACAACACGCCAAAGGGGTTGGACGTGACTTGGAATCCCGACTCCTGCATAATGGCGCCTACCGAATCGGCAAAGCATGACCCAATAAAGAAGAATTTGCTGTCAAAACTCAGCGGCCTTTCCAGCGGCTCAATCGATACCGGTGTCGTCAGCTTCATTTTCTACTGCAATCTGTATTAGTTTGTCGGTCTGCTGATATATCGGGTAAAACGCGTCGTCTCCCATAGGGGTGTAGCGGGCAATCAGCGCCCTGACCTGGGTGAGGATATACTCCCTGGAGCGCTCCCACTCCCCCTCTTTAGGGGAAACATTGTTCTTTTTGGCAAACTGGAGGAAACCGTTCTCCAGGCCGAGGCCGTCAACAAACCTGTCAAAGGTGCGCATATCGCGTGATGCCGCCACCTCTGCAGTGTGGGCGTCAAGCACCTCGGAAGCATATTTTATCTGCAATCCAAGGCGGTTGCACTCCACGTAGAAATCGGTCACCCCTACGGTATCCACAGGCACAAAGACATCAGGGACGATACCGCCGCCGCCATAAACCGTACGGCCGCCGGCAGTCTTGTACTTGGTTTCGTTTTCTAGTTTGATGCTGTCGGCAGAGAACATCTCTCCGCTGGCATAGCGCTCGTATATCTCAAGCTCATAATCTTCGCTGTAGGGCTTCTGTATGCATCGCCCAGAGGGGGTGTAGTAACGGGCCACCGTGAGCCTTATGCCCGATCCGTCAGAGAAATACACCGGTTCCTGGACAAGTCCCTTACCAAACGAGCGGACGCCGTAGATGGTGCCCCTGTCGTTGTCCTGGATGGCACCGGCAAATATCTCACTTGCAGAGGCGCTGCCAGAATTGATGAGCACCGCGATGTCCAAATCCTGGTTGCGGCCGCGGCCGTCAGCCTTGAGGTCGGTGCGGGGACGCGCCTTCCCCTCCATATAGACAATCATCTGCCCCTTCTCCAGAAACTCGTTTGCCAGCAGCATCGCCTGGTCCAGATAGCCGCCGCTGTTGTCGCGCAGGTCAAATACCAGGCGCCTCATCCCCTGCCCGCGCAGCTTGTCCAGCGCCTTGGCAAATTCGGAATATGTAGTACGGGCAAACTTGCTGAGCTTGATATAGCCCGTGGTATCGTTGAGCATATATGACACGTCCACGCTGTTCACCGGAATCTTGTCGCGGGTAATGGTGAACGGTATCAGGTCGTCCGAACCGTGACGCAGGATACTGATTATCACCTTTGTACCTTTGGGACCGCGCATCAGCGAGACCATTGTGTCCTGGGGCATGCCAACCCCGGCGACGACCCTTTCATCTACCTTTATCACCCGGTCGCCCACCCTGAGCCCCGCCTTCTCTGAGGGGCCCCCGGTAATGACAGCATTCACCACGATGGTGTCATTGGGCACGTTGAACTGGATGCCGATTCCCTCGAAGCCGCCCGCCAGCGACTCCTCCGCCTCCTTGAGTTCCTGGGGCGGAAGATATACGGAATGGGGGTCGAGTTCACGCATCACATCGGGGATGATATCCTCCATTACTTTCTTATGGTCGATGTCGTCAACATAATTCTCGTCCACACTCTCCAGCACCAGCATCAGCTTGGACCAGTCGGAATCCACAGAGTTGACATCGACCTTCCTGTCACACGACGAAGGGAGCGCCCTGAGCACGATTCCGGCTGCAAGGGCAATTGTGATTACCCACAGCAGCGGGCGGATCACTTTGTAAAAAGTATTCTCATTCATATTTGCAAACCTCTATCCCGGCCTTGCGGAGAAGGTCCAGGCCCTCTGTAATACGATACTCCCGACGATATACCACCCTGGTTATGCCGCTCTGGATAATCAGTTTTGCGCACTCCATACAGGGGGAGTCGGTAACATAGAGGGTCGCCCCCTCGCTGCTGTTGTGACTCATTGCCACCTTGGTGATGGCATTTGCCTCTGCGTGCAGTACATACGGCTTGGTTACGCCGTTCTCCTCGCAAACATTCTCAAATCCGCGCGGGGTTCCGTTGTATCCGTCAGAGATAATCATCCTGTCCTTGACAATCAGCGCCCCTACCTGACGGCGCTGGCAATATGAGTTGTGCGACCATATCTCGGCCATATCAAGGTAACTGCGGTCAAACTGTTTTTGTTTCTCTGTCATAAAGATAGCGTTTTATACTGTTTTTGGGTGTTTTCTCAAACTCTTCCGGGAAGATCTCTATTCGGGAGATGGGGCAGTATGCGGGAAGTTCCCCGTTAAGGGCGCGTATCTCCGATTTAAGCGTCTGATAGACGTCAGCCTCAGACATACCGTCACTTGCCACCCTTTCCTGGTCGGGATATATCAGCGCCACCAGCTGGTTCTTGACGGAGACCACCAGCGACTCCTGGACGTAGGGAAGATTGTTTATGCTGCTCTCTATCTCTTCCGGATATATGTTCTGCCCGGCAGCTGTGAGAATCATACTCTTGCAACGCCCTTTGAGAGAGAGGAACCCCTCCTCGTCAAGGGTACCGATATCACCGGTGCGGAACCATCCCCCGCCGCTGAAAACCTCAGCAGTCTCACGGGGCATCTTATAATAGCCCAGGAATAGGTTTCCTCCGCGGATATATACCTCTCCCGGAACATTTACGGGATCCGGCGAATCAATCCGGATTTCATTGTAGAACGCCCTCTTGCCGCAGGTATGCGGCTTTGTCCGGTCCCAGGGGGAGAGCGACACCAGGGGTCCGCACTCCGTCATTCCGCTCCCGACTGTATATCTGAACCCTATTGCCCTCAGGAAATCCTCAACCTCCCGGTTAAGCGGAGCTCCGCCCACCACCACCTCGGAGAAATTCCCGCCGAAAGTTTCTGTAAGCATCTCACACGCCTGCCTGCGCACTTCAGGGGTGAGGCTGCCGGTATCAAGCTGACAGTCAAGAGTCTGGATCACACGGCGTACTATCTTCTCGATCACCAGCGGAACCGACATCACAATATCCGGGCGGATGGTGGAAAAGGTCTCCCGTATTACCATCGGACTGGGGGGCCGCATCAGAAAATGGACGTGGGCCCCGACTGTCATTTCAAATATCAGGTCCATCATCAGGCCATACATATGGGCCGTCGGGAGCATTGAAACCACGTTAGAGTAACAGTCCAACCCGGGAGCGGTCTGCTCCATAAGTTCCACGTTCTTTACCAGCGAGCGGTAGGGCAGCATAACCCCCTTGGCAAAGCCGCTGGTACCCGATGTATAGTTTATTATTGCCAGATCGTCGGGAGAATCTATGTAAAAATCAAGGTCAGCGGGGCCGGACACGGCCGGATTGCCCCCCATATCTTCTGCAAGCGACTCCTTGAGATGCTCATCCGGGGCGTAAACCACGGCAAAATCTTCCATCCTGACGATTGCCTTCAAGTTTGGCATCACCTTAGGATTGAGCGTTTCCAGTATGGAGGCTCCGGCAAACAGGATCCTGGCGTCACAATGATTCACAAGGTAATGGATGCTGGCGGCCCGGAAATCCTGGAGTATCGGTACCGGAACTGCGCCGGACGAGAGGGCTGCCATAAAAGCCACCCCCCATCGCGCCTGGTTGCGGGAACAGATGGCAACTTTGTCGCCGCGGCCTGTGCCTGCACTCTCAAAAAAGCGCTGAAGTGTGACGATATATCTTGCGACATCCTTATAAAGGAGCGTTTCTCCGCCGCAATTGGAGAGCGCCGGACGCTCCCAGTTGTTACGGATACTCGTTTCGAGCATTTTATTAAGCGATCTGGGTTCCATTGCTTCTTAGAGAGAGTCATTAAACGGTTCTACCGATTGCAGGGAACAAAGGTGGGAGTACAGGCCACCCGATGCCATAAGGTCCCTGTGGGTACCCTTTTCAACAATCCCGCCGTTCTGCAGCACGATTATCTCGTCGGCGTGCTGTATCGTGGAGAGCCGGTGGGCTATCACCAGCGAGGTGCGGTTCTGCATCAGGCGCATCAGGGCATCCTGCACCAGCCGCTCGCTCTCTGTGTCAAGGGCACTCGTGGCCTCGTCCAGAATCAGCACCGGAGGATTCTTGAGCACCGCCCTCGCAATGGAGATGCGCTGCCGCTGACCGCCGGAAAGACGCTGGCCGCGGTCACCTATGTTTGTCTGGTATCCCTCCGGCATAGCGGAAATGAATTCGTCGGCGTTGGCCACTCTGGCAGCGGCCACTACTGCGTCCTCATCCACGCCATCCAGGCCAAAGGATATGTTGTTATATACAGTATCGTTGAAGAGGATAGCCTCCTGGGTAACCACTCCAAACTGGCGCATCAGGTCTCCGATGCGGTAGCGGCGGATGTCCACCCCGTCTATGCGGATGGAGCCCTCAGTCACATCCCAGAAGCGGGCCAGCAGGTCGGCCAGGGTAGATTTGCCAGCCCCTGAAGGGCCCACGACAGCCACCGTCTTGCCCTTGGGGATGGTGAAGCTGATGTGTTTGAGCACAGCACCGTCGCCATAGTCAAAGGATACGTCATCGAACTCTATCTTGTCGCAGAAATTTTCCAGCGGAAGGGGATTCTCATCTTCCCTGATACCGTTCCCGGCATCCAGAATGGCAAAAATGCGGTTTCCAGAAACCAGCCCCTTTCGGATGGAGGCGTACGCGGCCGCGATGGCCTTGGTGGGCTCGAGAACCCTCCAGTAGAAGCCGATATAGACCACAAAAGCGGGCCAGCTCATACCCAGCTGGCCGCGGAGGTTGAGCCAGCCGCCGTAAAAGAGCACCATCACCGCCACGGTAATGCCCAGGAATTCTGATGTCGGCGACGCCAGTTCCTGCCGGTTGGCAATTGCCTGGCTCACCTGCTTGTGCCTTATGTTATCCTTCCCAAACTGCTGCTCCACATACCTCTCCGCACTGAAGGCCTTGATTATGCGCGAGCCGGATATTGCCTCTTCAAAGCGGCTCGTTATCTGGCCCATAAGGGTCTGGGTGATGGTTGCCTCACGCCTCAGGTTATGGGTTATCCGGCTGATTACCAAAGCCGACAGCGGTATGGCCACCAGCGATACCAGGGTGAGCCGGGGCGACATGTAAAACAGCATCGCCATAAAGCCTATAACCAGCAGCGGCTCGCGGAATATAATGTGGAAACTGCTGGCCACGGTATTCTGCACCTCGTTAACGTCGTTGGAGATGCTGGACAGAATGTCCCCTTTGCGCTTGTCGCTGAAATAGCCGACGTTGAGCGAACTGATTTTTACAAAGAGGTCGCGCCGGATGTTCATCATCATCCGCGTCTTCATGCTCACCAGGATCCTCTGCGAAAGGTAGCGGCACAGATTGGAGAGGAAAGAGGCGGCGATGAGCGCCAGCGATACAAACAATAGCCCACGCATCACGCCGCTCTCTGCGATAGTGGTCCCGAGCAGATACTGGAACATCTGCTCAAAATACTTCACGGAGAGGGAGAACTCCGGCCTGACCGTTACTGTGGTGACGGTTGACGGCTCAAACAGAACCCCCAGCACCGGCCCGATGAGCGCGTAATTGGCGATGCCGAATACTACAGAAAAAACCGACAGCACCAGATAGCCCGGCCAGTAGCGGCCGTAGGGTCTGGCATACGAGAGTATTCTCCTGAATGTGGACATCGAGCTGGTTTTATCGCCAAAGCGCAGTATGTCGGATCAGGACGCCGGCATACTGCGCTTGCGGATTGCTAATCAGCGGCCTTAGGCCACCGGTATGATTATTTTACTTCTGCCTCTTTCTCGACGAAAGGCATAACCTCGTGAAGCTCAACTTTGAACTTCAGGGTCTGGTTGGGACCCATAGGGCCACGGGGACCGTAAGCCATATCTGAAGGGATCCAGAGAACGACCTCACTGCCTTCATCGCAGAACATCAGGCCATCCTGCCAGCCTTCGATCACGTGCTTGAGGACGAAAGTAGCTGTGTCGCCGCGGTCGTAAGAAGAATCGAATACCTTACCGTCAAGGGTGCTGCCCTCGTAGCTGACCTTTACAGTATCCTGCTTGCTTGTGGGGAACACACCGTTACCCTTGCGTACAACCATGTACTGCAGACCCTTGTCTGTGGTATCAACGCCTTCCGCCTTGGCATTCTTTGCGAGGAACTCCTCACCATTTTTCTTGTTGAGCGCTGCCATAACTTCTTCGCGCTTGCGCATAAAGTTGCTCATATGGGTATTTACGAACATATTGTCAAGCTCTTCCTTGTCACCCTTGATGGCGTCGCGGAGGCCTTTCCATACCTGGTTCATATTCATATCGCCGAGATTGTTCATCACGATCATCTGTCCGTAATAAACGCCAAGGGCGTAACTTGCGGAGTCAACATCGGCCTTTGTAATACCCTCGGGCTGCTTCTCAACAGAAGGAACATTGTAGCAAGAAACAGTCATAGCCGCTACCAGAGCGCAGACTGCAAAAAATTTGAAAACTTTCATTTTTAAAACTGAATTATTTTATTGACTATATAATCGTCTTATTTTGAACCGCAAATATACTGATTATTTCAGATATTGACGCAAAACGGAGCAAGTTTTTTTGGCAAAGTTGAATTAAAAAGATATATTTGATATCTGGGAAAGTTTGTGAAAGTTTTTTATATGGCTATCACCAGAGAAGAATTACACGCAAAACTCAAGACCTTTTTCGGATTCGACTCGTTCAAGGGGAATCAGGAAGAGATTATCACACACTTGATTGGGGGTGGCGACGCCTTTGTGCTTATGCCCACCGGCGGCGGCAAGTCGCTTTGCTACCAGCTGCCGGCCCTCTGCCTTCCCGGGTGCGCGATAGTAATATCCCCCCTGATTGCCCTTATGAAGAACCAGGTGGATGCCTTGCGGGAATTTGTCCACACAGAAGACAGCGCCCATATTGCCCACTTCCTCAACTCTTCGCTGAGCAAAACCCAGATCCAGCAGGTTCGCGCCGACCTTACCGCCGGCCGGACAAAATTATTATATGTAGCCCCGGAATCTCTCACCAAAGAGGAGAACGTGGCGATGCTGAAGACCATCAAGATTTCCTTCTACGCCATAGACGAGGCCCACTGCATCTCTGAGTGGGGACACGACTTCCGCCCTGAATACCGCCGCATCAACGAGACGGTGTCGCAGATTGGCAAGGCGCCGATAATAGCCCTCACCGCCACCGCGACTCCCAAGGTGCAGTCGGACATACAGAAAAACCTGGGGATGACCGGCGCCAGGGTGTTCAAGTCATCTTTCAACCGCCCCAACCTGTATTATGAAATCCGGGACAAGAGCGACGCCAAGAGGGAAATAATAAAATTCATAAAGGAAAACAAGGGGAAGAGCGGCATCATTTACTGTCTCAGCCGCAAGAAGGTAGAGGAATTGGCAGAACTGCTCAACGTGAACGGCATCAAGGCGCGCCCATACCACGCCGGGCTGGACGCAGCCACCCGTGCCGCCAACCAGGATGACTTCCTGATGGAGCGGGCCGATGTGATTGTAGCCACTATCGCCTTTGGTATGGGCATAGACAAGCCGGACGTCCGGTTTGTGATACACTACGACGTCCCCAAGAGCCTGGAAGGTTACTATCAGGAGACCGGCCGTGCCGGACGCGACGGGGGCGAGGGCAAATGCATCACCTTCTACAACCATAAAGACATCCAGAAACTGGAGAAATTTATGCAGGGCAAGCCCATCTCGGAGCAGGAGATCGGCAAGCAGCTGCTGCTGGATGTGGTATCCTACGCAGAGAGCAACCAGTGCCGCCGCAAGATCCTGCTCAACTATTTTGGCGAGGACTATCCGCAGGACAACTGCGGTTGCTGCGACAACTGCATCCACCCCAAGGAACAGTTTGACGGACAGCGGCAGATGCTCTATGTGATGGAGCTGATACTCTCACTTAAAGAAAACTTCAAGACAGAGCACCTGGCCGACGTCCTGGCCGGTGTGTCCAACTCGCTGATAAAGTCTTACAACCATCACAAGCACCCTCTTTTCGGAGTCGGGAAAGATCGCGACACCCGTTTCTGGGCCGCCGTAATCCGCCAGGGACTGGTGCTACACCTGCTGGACAAAGATATTGACAAATACGGCCTGATTACCATAACGGACAAGGGTATGGATTTCTACAAGAAGCCCTACCCCATTATGCTCACTGAGCAACGCTCGTTCACAGAGTGCGACGACGATGACGACGAAAGCATCGTGACCCGTCCCAAGCCGGGCGCCGGCGGCAGCGGCGACCCCATCCTGCTGGCCATCCTCAAGCAGGTCCGCTCCGACCTCTCGCGCAAGCTCAACCTCCCGCCCTGGGTCATCTTCTCCGACCCCTCGCTGGAAGATATGGCCATTCTCTACCCTGTTACGCTCGAGGAGCTGCATCACTGCCAGGGAGTCGGAGAAGGGAAAGCCCGCAAGTTCGGCGGCGAGTTTATCAAGGTAATCTCCCGCTACGTCGAGGAGAACGACATCCTCCGGCCCGATGATATTATGGTGCGCAATGTGGCCAACAAGTCGGGAGTCAAGATTTTCATTATCCAGAGCATAGACCGCAAGATGCCCTTTGAGGACATCTGCCGCGCCAAAGATATGGATATGAACGAGTTGCTGGACGAGATAGAGTCCATCGTGAACTCCGGGACACGCATCAATATCGACTATTACATCCACCGCGCCGTGGATATGGACGATATGGAGGATATCTACACTTACTTCAAGGAGGAGGCCCACAGCGACTCGCTGGACGAGGCTATGCGCGACCTCGGCGACTATGATGAGATGGAGGTCCGCCTTGTCCGCATCAAATTTATCTCAGAGATAGGCAACTAAGCCAGGTCTATCCAGCGTATCGAGCTGTCGCGCCGCCAGTAGGTCATCTGCTTTTTTGCATAGTGGCGGGTGTTGCGCTTTATAAGCCTGACCGCCTCTTCGAGGTCGTATTCCCCATCGAAATAGCCGAACAGCTCCTTGTAACCGACGGTGTTGAGCGCCGGCCGGTCGCGGTATGGCAGAAGACCTCGCGCCTCTGCCTCCAGCCCCGCCTTCATCATCCCGTCCACCCGGGCATCGATGCGCGCATATAGCTGCTCGCGGCCGCGGCGAAGGCCGATCTTCTCAATTTCAAACGGGCGCCTCTTCGATGGAGAACTCTTAAAAGATGAGAACGGCCGTCCGGTGGCCAGCGTCACCTCAAGGGCCCGCACCACCCGCTGCCCGTTGGCGATATCAATGTTGAAATAGCTGTCGGGGTCCAGAAGCTTCAACTCCCGGCGCAAGGATTCCACCCCTTCACTCTCCAGCCTGGCGGTCAGCTCAGAGCGGAGCTCCAGGTCAGCCGGGGGAAAATCGTCAAGTCCGTTGCACAGGGCATCGATATAGAAGCCGGAGCCGCCCGCCATAACCAGTGTGTCACGAGTGGCAAACAGCTCCTCCAGAAGAGCTATCGCCTCCAGCTCAAAAAGGCCCGCCGTATAGTGCTCCTCAACCGAGTGGTTAGCTATCATATAATGCTTTACCGCAGCCAGCTGCGCCGCGTCGGGGCGCGCCACCCCGATGTCCATCTCGCGGTAAATCTGGCGGGAATCACAATTGATTACCGGCGAGGCGGCTTCGAGCGCCCTCGCTATTGCATAGTCACTCTTGCCGACAGCCGTCGGCCCCAGAATAATCAGGAGTTTTTTATTCAAGGGTGTCGTCTTCGAGACCGCCGTCGTAAATCTCCTCCTCGCCCTCTTCGTCCTCGTCCAAATCGTCGTCATCGTCGTCTTCAATCACGGAGACGCCGGAGCTGCGGACCGGGCTTTCATAGAGGTAATCTTCATACTTGTCGGCAAACTGGCCGGGGTTGTGCCCTTTTTCCGCCACCAGCAGCGGATAGCTGAGCCTGGGATCCTCTTCCATCTCCCCCTCAAAGTAGAGGTTGATCATTCGCTTTGAGCGCAAGTCATAAACAAGTTCAATATGGACCTGTCCCTTTGCCACCACATCGGCAAAGGTTATCTTGTCCAGCGTGCCGTCACCCAGGTCAAAGAGGCCGTACTGACCGGTGCATTTCCCGTTGGCGTCGTACGCTTTATATATGACCATCTGGTCGGTGGAGAAGCACAACTCGCCCAGGATAAAACGGTTGAAGCGGAACAGGTTCATATCGGAGCGGACAGCCCACTCCCTCATAAAAAACTTGCTGGCAGGTATTGTAGCCTTAAACTTATAGATCATTATGCGTTTCTGTATGACTGCTGATACTTTGCAAAAGTACAAAAAATGGCATATATTCGCAACTTAAATGAACCCCGCGCCACAATCTACGACAGATTGCTACAAAAGCATCGCAGCACCGTCCAAAGGTATCTTCAAGGACAAGGGGAGCAAGTTTCTCGCTTTTTCCTATCCGGTGGAGAGCGAAGAGGAGGCAAAGGCGATAATTTCCACACTCAGGAAGGAGTATTTTGACGCACGGCATCATTGCTATGCCTGGCGTCTCGGGCATCTGGGTGAAAGGTGGCGCGCCAACGACGACGGCGAGCCCTCCTCCACCGCCGGCAAGCCAATCCTGGGACAGATTATCTCCAACGGCCTGAGCGATATCCTGATAGTTGTAGTGCGATACTTCGGGGGGACTCTGCTTGGCACATCCGGACTCATAAACGCCTATAAATCAGCCTCTGCCGATGCAATAGCGGCGGCAAAGGTGACAGAAAAGACTGCAACGGCGCGCTACCGCATCACTTTCGATTATGCCAAGATGAATGCCGTGATGAAATGCCTCAAGGATTTCCATCTCTCCCCCAAGAATACTACACTTGATAATCAATGCTCCCTTGAGGTAGATTTACGTCTAAGTACAATTAATGTGTTCACAGAATATATTAGAGACAAGTGTATTAGATTTGAGCCCGAAGGGCGATGGTAAGTCCCTTCCCCGGGGGAAGGGATTTGAAGCAAAAGCTTCATAGCTTCGGTTTAGGGATGGGGACGCGTTATAAGTATGTGCGGCAGGAAGAAGTTTCGCAAGACTTCCCAACGCACAAAACAGTATTAACATTATTCTTGCGAAACTTGAGCACATGCACAAGAATCTGATTTCAATTCACGATTTCTCAAAGGAGGAGATCCTGCACATCCTCTCCGTAGCCAGGGAGATGGAGGCCGACAAGAGCCAGAAGCTGCTTGAGGGCAAGGTTGTAGCCTGCATCTTCTTTGAGCCCTCCACCCGCACCCGCCTCAGTTTTGAGACTGCCGCCAACCGCCTGGGCGCCCGGGTGATAGGCTTCAGCGATGTGGCCAACACCAGCATCAGCAAGGGCGAGACGCTCAAGGACACCATAAAAATGGTATCCAACTATGTGGATCTGATCGTGATGCGGCACCCGCTGGAGGGGGCGGCGCGCTACGCCAGCGAGGTGTGCGACATTCCGGTGGTGAATGCAGGTGACGGCGCAAACCAGCACCCCAGCCAGACGCTGCTCGACCTCTACACGATTCTCGAAACCCAGGGCCGGCTGGACGACGTCTCCGTCAATATGGTGGGCGATCTCAAATACGGCCGCACGGTACATTCGCTGCTGCAGGCAATGTCTCACTTCAGCCCGAGGTTCTGCTTTACGTCGCCAGACGAACTCAGGATGCCGGAGGAATACAAAGAGTTCCTTGACCGCCGCGGCATAACCTATACCGAGACCGCGTCTCTGCAGGAGCATCTCCGGGACTGCGACATTCTTTATATGACCCGCGTACAGCAGGAGCGCTTCAGCGACCCTATGGAATACGAGAAGGTCAAGGATGTGTACCGCCTTGAGCGCGATATGCTCGAGGGGGTGCGCCCCAATATGAAGATCCTCCACCCTCTCCCGCGCGTGGGCGAGATAGCGGACAATGTAGATGACACCCCCTACGCATATTATTATAAACAGGCAGAGAACGGTATGTATGTGCGGATGGCGATAATTGCGTGCCTGCTCGGATACAGATAAACCTGAAGCTATGTCAGAAAAGAACACCCAACTGAAGGTCAGCGCCATCAAGGATGGCACCGTGCTGGACCACATCCCGGCGCAAAACATTTTCCCGGTAATTGACATACTGGATCTCAGCCATTCAAAGAACCCCGTAACCATCGGAGTCAACCTGGAGAGCAAGTCGCTCGGGCGCAAGGGAATCATCAAGATTGCCGACCGTTTCTTTGCCGACGAAGAACTCAGCCGCATCGCGCTGGCAGCCCCCGACGCCACTGTGAACATCATCCGCAATTACGAAGTGGTCTCCAAAAAGAAAATAGACCTTCCCGCAGAAGTTGTCGGCATCGCAAAGTGCTCCAACCCGATGTGCGTCACCAACCGCCAGGCGGTGACAACCCGCTTCAAGACAATCAAAGAGGGTAAAAAAGTCAAACTATTATGCCACTATTGCGAAAAAACCACCGAAGAATTTATACCTTTACGCCACTAATCTGAATAACAATATAACAGACATAATCAATGAAGAAAGCTTACAATTTCAACGCAGGCCCCTGCGTGCTCCCCAAAGTCGCCATAGATGCTGCGATAGAGGCACTTAAAGATTTTATGGGTACCGGAATGTCGGTTATCGAGGTTTCGCACCGTTCCAAGGAATGGGGCGTCGTTATGGACGAGTGCCGTGCACTCTGGAGAGAGCTGCTGCACATCCCTGAAGATTATGAAGTGCTGTTTATGGCGGGCGGTGCATCCACCCAGTTCCTGTGCGTACCGATGAACCTGCTGGAGAAGAAGGCCGCATACCTGGAGACCGGCGTCTGGGCAAAGAAAGCCTGCAAAGAGGCCTCCGCACTGGGAGAGACCGTGGTAGTCGCTTCTTCTGCCGACAAGACCTTCAGCTATATCCCCAAGGGCTGGACTATCCCCGCCGATGTGGATTATTTCCATATTACCACCAACA
>CAMKTW010000003.1 GCA_946415795.1 uncultured Bacteroidales bacterium | reverse complement strand
ACCGATGAGATCAAACGGCGGATGCTGCGCGAGGGGCTTGATGAGGGGTTCGACTCGGGTTCAAGCGGCTCGTCTCCCCAGTAGATGTAGCATTTGTCCAGCACGCCGGCCTTCTCCAGCCCGTCCTGAAGTTTGGGCAGATAGTCGGCCATAAGCGCCTCGTGTTCCGGGGTGCCTAACTCGTAGCCGCCGAAAGTGCCGCGTGTATAGCCGCCCGGGCCGCAACTTCCCAGCCCCTCGACATCAATCACGAAAGAATTGAACCCGCCTTTGCCAAAGTACCTGGCGGCAACCTTGTTGAATTCGGTGAAATCCAGGTCGACAGTATTGTCGGGATTGATTGTGGTCTTGACGGGAGCGTACCAGAACGGATTGTACGGCGAGATCTTATAGTCCAGAAAGGCGTCCAGATACTTGTAGAACGACTCTTTCTGCTGGTCCAGAGTCTTGAGGTTCTCATATTGTATCACGTGGTCGAACCAGAGGCCGTAACCGCTGGAAACGCTGGGTGTCTCGGGCAGGGCAAAGGAGCGGACATTCACATTCAGGGGGATGGTGACCTTCCAGCCGTCGGCGGCTGTGAGCACCACGCGGCCGCGATAGTTGCAGCGGCGTTTTTCCGGTGTTTTGAGGGTTATCCAGAACGATGTGTTCTCACCGGCAGGCAGGTCCTGGGCAAAGTCGTAGAGCGGAAGCGGATCGGGCCACTGTCCGGCATAGCCAAAACTGTCGCTCGGTGTACGCACAGTGACGTATTCTACCTTACGCACTTTGGCCTCGACGCCTTTTGGCAGGCCTTTGACAGCAACCTTGACAGCTCTCAGGTCGGTCTTTGGATTGACGACGACGATAAAGGATTCATATTCATTTTTAGCAGTCGTAAGTGTCACCTCGCGCCCCTTGCGTATCGCCACCGGGGTGTCTTTCATAGGTTTGTAAACCCCCTCAGCCCACCAGACGTCGGCCTTCGGGCCGCTATTTAACAGATAGCCGTAGCCCCCCTGGAGCTTCATATAGGGGTCACATTTTTCAAGTTTTTCAGCTATAAACTTTTCTTGTGCATTCAACGGGAGTGCCGCAATCACCATCAGCAGCACAATAGAGAAGAGATTCCTTTTCATAATGATACAAATATACTAATAACCTGGAACTAATCATATAATTGTAGGATTACACATTACGATTGCAAAGCTGACAGTAGCCGCTGTGGCCCGGGAAACTGAACAGATTGCGGATGAGCCGCTGGCGGAAAAATCACTTGATATACTGAGACTTATACAAACCAACGGTACCCTGCAAGGGTACCGTTGAATATTGTAATCTGTTGTGTATCAGCGGGAATGCTGTCAGGGTTTTTTGTCGTGTCATTAGTCCTGACGCCCGGCCGGCCCCTGCCGTAACTACCGGGTGAGCACAATCGCAAAGCCGCCGCCGGGAGCCATATGGATATCCAGCTTGTCGCCGGCCTTGACATCCTTGAATTCGCGTTTATAGTCGGTTGCGTGGCGGTCGGCGTTGGCGCCGTCACGGTAGATCTCTGCCTTCCAATTGCCGCTGCCCAGGAATCCCAGGTCGATGGATACGTCGCGGGGATCCCAGTTGGTGGTGCCGCCCACATACCAGGTGTCACCGCTGCGGCGGGCCATCAGGACATACTTGCCGACTTCGCCGCCGAGACCCAGGGAGTCGTCGAACACGGTGGGGATGCGGGATATGAACGAGAGGCACTCAGGCTCCTTGCGGTATGCGGAGGGGCCGTCGCACAGCATACAGAGCGGAGATTCGAAGATCACATACTCGCCCAGCTGGTGGCAGCGGGTACCCTGGCTCATAGTTTCGCGGCTCTTGAGATAGGTACTCTTGGAGCCGTTGCGCATAGCGCCCTGGGTATAATCTACCACACCGGCAGCCATACGGATGTACGGGAATGTAACATCATTCAAAGGCATATCAATCTCGATGCCGGTCCAGCGCATATTCTCCAGGCCGTAAACACCCTCATAATTCAAAACGTTGGGGTAGGTGCGGTTCAGGCCGTGAGGCTTGAAGGCTCCGTGGAAATCGAGCACCAGATGATATTTGGCAGCTGTCTCTGCGGCCTTGGTGTAGAAGTCAAGCATCAGCTGGTCGTCGCGGTTCATAAAATCGACCTTGAAGCCCTTCACTCCCATTGCGGCGTAGTGCTTGCAGACGTGCTCCATATCGCGGGCAAAGGCATAATAGCCCGCCCAGAGTATGATGCCGACGCCTTTGCCCTCTGCATAAGAGAGCAGCTCTTCGAGGTCTATTGCGGGAACTATGTCAAACAGGTCGGCCTTGCCCTCGGTGCTCCAGCCGTCGTCCATAATTATATATTCTATGTTGTTCTCGGCTGCGAAATCTATGAAATGCTTGTAGGTGTCGTTGTTGATGCCAACCTTGAAATCGACGCCTGTTACGTAGAAATTGTTCCACCAGTCCCAGGCGACCTTGCCGGGTTTGACCCAGCTGAAATCGCCCTTGGGGGCGTCTCCCAGGCGGTAAACGATATCGTTGTTCACCATCTGGATATCCTCTGTGCTGACAGCGAATATGCGCCAGGGAAACTTTTCACCGGCTTTGCACTCTGCCAGATAATCGTGGCGGCTCTTGATGACCTCCTGGATGTTGTTGTAGCCGCCCTGCTCCAAGTCCTTGGGCAGGGGAGCCCATACGCCGTGCAGTTTGCTGGTGCCGTCACCCTGCAGATACATTCCCGGGTAGTGGTAGAGCGCAGACTCCATAATGTTGATCTTGACACCGCCGGGAGCATCGATCATCTGCGGCAGATAGGCCAGCTTCTCGGGGTGGATTGCGCTGAGGGCGGAATACTCATATATATTCTCAAAAGAGGATTCAAACCCGTTCCAGGAGAATCCGGCCCAGGTGTTCCAGTCCCCCGCAAAGTTGAACTCCGCAGTCTCGCTCTTTACCTTGAAGGGTTTTTTGCTCTTGGAGATAAAGCGGTATGCGATGCAATCGTCATAGGCGCGGAAAACGACGTCGCAATCCTTGAAGTTAAGCGTCAGTTCGTTATAATGATCGCGAACCTCGGCCTTCTTGTATGCGATGGCTTTGAAGGTTTCGTTTGCGCTGCGTCTGGAGAATTTCTGAAGCTTGCCTTCTCCATACACTGTGCCGTCGGTGAGATTCATCCCGATGCGGGAATCCTTCATCAGGCAGTCTCCATTGTGGAACACGGAATAGGAGAGGGTCTTACCTGCTGTGATGCTGGCCACCAGATGGCCGTCGGGTGACATCACCTGAATGTTTTTGTCGGCCGCAAAAGCGGAGAGCGTGCCCATCAGGACAATAACGGTCACGCAGAAAAACTTCAAAGTCTTTTTCATCTTGATTGGTATAAGTTGGTTATTTTGTTTCTACGATATTGCTCACCACCACCGTGGTGTCCTCCAAGCGGAGTTTGAGCCACTGTGTGATCTCGGCAGTCTGCTCTGCTGACAAGGCTTCGGACGACTGGATGATGGCGCTTGTTACCGGCGCCTCTGAGATGGTGTCTCCATCCAGGCGGGTGGCTGAACCCCGTGAAAGGGTGAGCCCGCTCACGGCGGGGTACTTGTATTTGAGTTCCCTGGTGATCTGGGCGTAAGGGATGGCCTCCCCCTGGGTCTGCTTCAACTGGTTCTCCAGTTCGCGGATACGGGCCTCCTTGGCGGCGACGGCATCGTCGGCGTGTTCGTAAACAAGTTTAAGCAGTTCATCTGATTTGGTGCCGAAGGCGTTTACGCTGATGTCCAGCTTCCCGGGGTTGATGCCGTGGCGTTTTGCATCTGCGAGCAGATAGTCAATCTCTTCTTCAGAGAGTTCACCTGCAAAGAATATCGTCGCATTGCCGCCGGAGATATCGTAGTCATATATGTACGCGTGGCCAAATGTCTTGTTCTCTTCTATGAACTCGCGCACGTTGCGCTCCGTGTTGTTGTTGCGTATCAGGCCGATGGCCCCCATCACGCTGGGAACTGAGATGGCCAGCAGGATGATGGTGGATATAGTGTGGAACCTCCGGTTCTGGGGCGTGGTCTCACCGATACTCTCGAAGCGCAGGTAGCGGGCTGTGAAATAGGTCGCCAGCAGTATGAAAACGGCATTGAGGAGGAAGAGGTAGATTGCTCCGGCCACGAAGCGGAGGTTGCCGCTGGCAAGTCCGAATCCGGCAGTGCACAGCGGCGGCATCAAGGCGGTGGCTATGGCCACGCCTGAGAGTACCACGCCCCGGTCTTTCCGGCAGAGTTCCAGGGTTCCGGCAATACCGCCGAAGAAAGCTATGAATACATCGTATATGGTGGGAGTGGTGCGGGCAAGCAACTCTGTGGGATTGGCCATCCTGAGAGGGGAGACCAGGAAATAAACGGTCGCCGCAAGCAGGCTCACAACCACCATCACCAGAAAATTCTTAAGGGCGACGACGAGCAGTTTCTGGTCATTTATGTAAAGCGACAGCCCCATCCCGAAGATAGGTCCCATCAGGGGAGATATGAGCATAGCTCCAATTACGACAGGGATAGAGTTTATGTTGAGCCCGACGGAGGCGATTACAATCGAGCATGCCAGAATCCAGACGTTGGTGCCACGTATAGCAACACCGCCGCGTATCTTCTCTTCAGCCGCCTTCGTGTCCAACTGGTCGCCCATAGAGGTAATTGCCCTGAAACTGAGCTTCATCGTATCCCAAAACGATCGCTTTGCTCTCATATTCGTCATTGTGATGGAGTCACTCACAAATATAGAAAAATTATGGAATCTGGGGAACATTTGCTATATTCGCATAAAGGTATTTGAACAGTATATGGAATACAAAGAATCGGTCAGGGTGCAGAATTCAATTCTGAATAGTCTGGAAAAGAGGGCTTTGGTGTATATGGCGGGCAAGATGCCGGCGTGGGTTACCAGCGATATGATGACGTTTGTAGGGTGCATCGGTTCAGTGATGATCGGCCTGGGCTTCATCCTAACAGCATTCAGCATAAACTGGCTCTGGCTCTCCATAGCCGGGCTGGTGGTCAATTGGTTTGGCGACTCGCTGGACGGCACTATTGCCCGGGTCAGGAAAGCTCAGCGTCCTGTGTACGGCTATTATCTGGACCATACGATGGATGTGGTAAACGAGATAATGATGTTCGTGGGTTTGGGTTTGTCTCCCCTGGTACACCTGAACTTGGCTCTGGCCGCCTTTATCTGCTATCTGGCGCTCACCTTGAATGTGAGTATGAACAGCCACCTGCGCGGAGAGTTCAGGCTGACATACGCCAAGTTTGGCCCCACCGAGTTTCGCCTGGTTGTTATAATCGTCTGCCTGCTTTTTATGGTTGTACCGGCTATACGGAATTATGCCTGCCCCGTGCACGTGTTTGGCAATGACTTTGTGTTTGGTGTGTTTGACTGGATAACGCTGGCAGTGGTAGCGCTGCTAGGTATAATCTGGGTAGCCACAATTATCTCGGACATACGTTATTACGCAAAAGCCGACCCGCCAAAGGAAAACAACTGATAATACGCAATGGCAGCGGAACTTCTCCCTATTTCAGAAATGGAGAAAGCCTCCCCCCTGTTTCGGGGGCGGTGCGGCAACGCTTTTGCCCGTTTTCTGCTCAAAGCGTCCGAAATCACTGCAGTACAGCATCTCTACGACGGAGCGGAAGCCTCCACCGGCCCCGAAACCGCAGCGGGCCTGGTGAACGGACTTAACCTTAAATACACCGTGAGCGGGATGGAACGCCTTGAAAATCTCAAGGGTCCTTTCATCACTATCAGCAACCACCCCATAGGGAGTATGGACGGGGTGATACTGGTAGATCTGATGGGGCACCTTTATCCCGATTACAAGCTGTTGGTAAATCAGTTCCTGATGCGCGTGGAGGGGCTCAGGCCCAGTTTTATATCGGTGGTGCCGACTCTCGACGAGCGCACCGGCCCGCAATCTGAGAGCATCAACGGCATCCGGCTGGCGATGCGCCATCTGCGCGACGGCCACCCGTTGGGTTTTTTCCCTTCTGGCGCCGTGTCTGACTATTTGTTTGGAACGCCCCCGACGGTGACAGTGCCCCCCTGCAGATATTTCCCCGATGGTTTCTCATACCAGGAGCCCAGGGTCCGGGACCGCGAGTGGCAGATGCCGATAATCAAGCTGATAAAAAAGGTAAATGTGCCTGTCGTCCCCATCCGCTTTTTTGATGGCAATTCAAATTTCTTTTACTGTCTGGGGGCTTTGCACGGATGGAAAATCCGCGTCACAAGGCTGCCGCACGAGGTGATGAACAAGCGCAACAAAACCATCCGGATGGGGGTGGGGCCGGTGATTACTCCTGAACAGCAGGCTGCCTGCCAGACTCTTTCCGAGCTCCGTACGCTGCTCCGCGCCTCTGTTTACGGTCAGCAGCTGTAGCTACATTATCGTTTTCTTAAAGTCTTCCCATCGATAATAGGGGCCGCCGGGGAGGGTGACCAGCCTTACTTCGCGTTCATTGACGTAGAGTTTTACAAGTACGTCGCCGGCTTTGTTGCGGTAGAATACCATCTGCAGGTTGCCGGCAAAAGGGCTGAACATCCAGCCGCGCCAGTGGGCGCTCTGCTCAATGGTGAGGCGTTCGCCGATACCCTCTATGCCCAGGCGGGCCAGGATTGCCAGCAGGTGGGTGTCGTGCCCGAAGCGCAAGTCTGCCACATATTTGCCGGTCGATATCGCCTCTTCTGCCTTGTCTATGATATCTTTCATAATGGCGGGCACCTCAGGGAGGGACATCCTGCGGTCGCCGAACTCCACCGAATTGCATTCGCGCAGATACAGTATCATAGCTGAGTATTCGGCGTGCCAGTAAATGTCGTCTGTGCTGAACAGCCTCAGCAGCGTGTCGTCCATTTCGTATGCGCCGCTGGCAATGGCTACCTCAAATGTGCGTTTTGCGAAGTCTTGTTCTGAACCCGCCAGGGCACGGCCGGCCTCGGGATCGGTAAATACGTTGGCCATAAATGTGGCGGTGTCAAGCGGATGGGCCTCTGCGTGTGCACGGAGGAACGGCTCGGTGTCCTCGCGGATATCGGGAGTGTCCCCGCCGCTCACGTACCGCATCATCTTCTCTCCCGTATCCCAGCCGATCTGCAACTTGGGATTGAGGGCGCGCAATTCGCTGGTGAAGCCGGTCATACTGATTATGCAGCGCTGCGAGGTGCTGGAGACGGCCCGTATTCGTTTGCTGCCTGATAGCAGCTTCTTGTTGCGCAGGAACATGCGGTGGGCGATGCCCTGATGTTCCACGGCTCCCAGCGGGGTCAGGCGGCCGCCCATATCATCGTAGCGGAGAACTATCTCGGCTATCATTTCAAAGGCTTTCTCGCCCTGGGGGGTGAGCAGCCCGGCATTGTGGGCACGTGTGAACACGTCAAGGGCGCCGCGGTAGCCGTCGGCAGGCCAGTCGCTGCGGGAGCCGTGACGGCCATAGTGGCTGATGTAGAACGGTTTGTAACCTTTTGGCACGGGTGTCTCAGCCGTAGGAATCAACTCGTATGGGTCCAGCACCACGCTGCAGCGGAACGGGTTCTCAAGGATATCGGCCATCAGCCGTTCATCTTTCTCCTGCGCCAAAGCTATAAAGCTCACCAGCGCGCACGCGATAATCAGTATATGTCTTTTCATGACAACAAATGTACAAAAAAATAAATACCGGATACCCCGGGCCGAAGCTCGGGGACTCGCTTCGCTCAGACATCCCTCGCATGGCCGGCGTTTTTTTCGATACGGGCCGCTTTGCTTACCGCTCAGCAACGCCTCACTTCGAAAACCGCACAAACCATTTCAAGCTTACGGCTTTCCTGCCCGTCGCATAACGGAAATGCCCGGCAAGAACCGGGCATTTCGTCAGGTATGCGTGTCGAACTTTATTCTGCTGCGGGCACCTCTGCAGCAGGTTCTGCCTCAGGCTCGGCTTCTGTCTCGGCAAAGGCGAAGGTGATGCCGTCTGTCTTGTCCCACTCGCCGCGAGTGAAATCGGGCATTACAACAGGCATCGAACCGTGTTTGATGGATACCTCGGTGAGTTCTACAAGGGAGCTCCACTCAGCGGCATCGTAAACATCCTGGTCCAGGGGGAGGCCATAGTGCAGGCAGTAGAAAAGGCGGTAATCCATAATGAAGTCCATCCCTCCGTGACCGCCCACCTTGCGGGCAACCTCTTCCAGATCTGACAGGATGGGGTGCTTGTACGCCTGCATCAAGGCGTCGCGCTCAGCTTCGCCCATATATTGCTCTGCATCAAGATTGTCGTATGCAACTTTTTCGACATGTTCACTGCCCAGAGCAAGCCCCTCGTTGGGATACTTGTTGGCAAAGCCCTTCGTGCCTACAACCTGATACATGCGGCTGTAAGGACGCGGGGTGACTACGTCGTGCTCTACCAGGATGGTTTTTCCTTTTCTGGTGCGGATCATAGTGGTGGTGTGGTCACCGTTGGCATACTGGTAAGTCCCCTCGCCGTAGCGTTTGTCGGCAGTTGCCTGCCCTGCAAAGGCATCGCTGTCCATGGCAACCAGATAGTCCATCTTGTCGCCGCGGTGGATGTTTATATCCTGGCAGATGGGGCCGATGCCGTGGGTGGGGTAAACGTCACCGTGGTGTGCGCGGTTAAAAATCATGCGCCAGTCGCCCTGGTAGCCGTCCCAATAGTCGGTCAAGTTATGGCAATAAGAACCTTCTACATGTACGATGTCACCGAAGAGTCCCTGCTGGATCATATTCAGGCAGTTGAGCTCAAAAAAGTCGTAGCAGCAGTTCTCAAGCATCATGCAGTGCCTGCGGGTACGTTCCGATGTGTTGACAAGATCCCAGCACTCCTGGATGCTGGTGGCAGCGGGAACCTCGATAGCCACGTGTTTGCCGTGTTCCATTGCATAGACTGCGATGGGAGTATGAAGTTGCCATGGCACTGCCAGGTAAACCAGGTCGATGTCGTCGCGCTCGCAGAGCTGTTTGTAGCCCTCCTCGCCGCTATATTCATACATGGCACGGGGGGCGCCGAGGTCTTCAAGGACCTTCTGAGCCCTTTCAACCCTTTCCGGGAAAAGGTCGCAGAGGGCGACGACAGTGGCAAATTCCTGGTAAGGCATGCGCCATACGGCACTTGTGCCGCGGTCACCGAGGCCGATGATGCCTACGCGGACATTCTCTATCGGTTCGGCCGCAAAACCGAGCATGCTCTGCTGGTCTGAGGGGCGCTCAGGGGTGTTATAGACAATCTGGTTGTCTTTGATGGTATAGCCGTAAGGGTCGGCAGGTTGTTGTTGGCAAGCGCACGCAATAAGTGCAGCAGCCGTAAGTGTAAACAGAGTTCTTTTCATATTGTGTGACTAATGATTAATCGGTAAGCATCATTGTGCGGAAATCGTCTATATCCTGCTGTGAAACACCGGCAATGTTGAGGAGATATTTCTTGGCCCATCTGCAAAGGTGCCGCCGCCCCAGAGCCATCGCTCCGATGAGGCATATTGTAAGAAAGAGTTTTTTCATTACACCCTCTGAATATGCAATCCGCAATACTACTCCCACTCGATGGTTCCCGTGGGCTTCGGGGTGAGGTCGTAGAGTACGCGGTTTACGCCGGGCACCTCCTTCACTATGCGCTGGGTGATGTGGTGGAGAAGCGGGTAGGGGATCTCTTCTATGGTGGCGGTCATCGCGTCGCGGGTATTGACGGCACGGATAATGACGGGCCAGTCCCAGCTGCGCTTATTGTCCTTTACGCCGGTGGATTTATAGTCGGGCACCACGGTGAAGTACTGCCAAACCTTGCCTTCGAGGCCGTTCTTCGCAAATTCCTCACGCAGGATCGCGTCGCTTTCACGGAGGGCCTCAAGACGGTCGCGGGTGATGGCGCCGGTGCAGCGGACGCCCAGGCCGGGGCCGGGGAACGGCTGGCGGAATACCATATTGTCTGGCAGCCCAAGCTCCTTGCCCACAACGCGAACCTCATCCTTGAAGAGAAACTTGATTGGCTCTACAAGCTCAAACTGCAAATCCTCAGGCAGTCCGCCGACGTTGTGGTGGGATTTCACCGGACCGGATTCGATGATATCCGGATAAATGGTTCCCTGCGCCAGGAAGCTGATGCCCTCCAGTTTGCGAGCCTCCTCCTCGAACACGCGGATAAACTCGGCGCCGATGATCTTGCGCTTTTGCTCCGGGTCGGCAACACCGGCCAGCTTGTCCAGGAAACGGTCCACAGCATCGACATAGATCAAATTGGCATCCAGCTCGTCGCGGAATACACGCACCACCTGCTCCGGTTCACCCTTGCGCAGGAGCCCGTGATTGACGTGTACAGAAACCAGTTGTTTGCCCACGGCCTTTATGAGCAACGCGGCGACGACAGAAGAGTCAACTCCGCCGGAGAGGGCGAGCAGCACCTTCTTGTCGCCAATCTGTGCGCGCAGTTCGTTAATCTGTTCTTCAATGAATTTCCTGGCCAGGTCGGAGGTCGTTATGCGCTCCATCGATGCCGGACGAACATTACCTGTAGTCATATTATTGTAATTATCTGTTAAAAATTATAAATCAATCACGTTATCAGCAAAGATATGCATTAAATGCGAAACATTTTCTCAGTCATAAAAAAAGCTGATATTTATCACTTCCGGGGGCGATTGTCTTTTACGAGGACAGGAGGGGCCAGGGGGGTAAAGCCATCAGGCAGTGCGTGCTTCAGAGCTTTTGTCTGGTTAGAGTTGTTGTAGTGGCCGCTTCGGAAATCTGCGTCAAATCTTACAAAATCCTCGTAATCGAAACTCCAGTCCCAGTTGTTGGCGATGCCCATCACCCTCTTGTAAATCTGCGCGCGGGAAGGGGCGTTGAATATGCCCTTATTGGAGTCCATAATACTGGTTTGAGTGGGACGATATACCCCGTAACTGTATGTATAGCCACCCCGGTAGACCCCTATCTGCTCGTATCCGAAGCGCGGGTCTGATGCAAAATCTGCCCACAGTGTGGACGAGACATCTGAATGAAGATCAACGTTGACATATGCTCCGGCATTATGGTAGAGAATGAGTCTGTCGGCATTTGCAGAGGGGATTGTGCCATTGCGGGAATACTCATCGGCAAGTTTGCCAAGTCCGTGGCCGCAGGCTTCGTGATGGAGCACTTCCTCAAAAGTCATATCACGTTCATCGGTCATCGGTATGTAAGCGACGGAATAAGTCATCTTCAGGTGGTCTGGATACTCCAGATAATATAGATAGCACGTACCGGCATAGCGGTCAGTGTTCAGAATGATAATGATGAGCATATCATCTGTCTTGTCTGGCGGCACGACCTTGCACGCGTAACGGACAGCCAGATCATCAGAGCCTTTAATGCTCGTGCCTCCAGTAAACGAACTGGCAAAACGGGTGGTGCCATCGAATTTGGCAGAGGATGATACGGCGGTGATGGCCCATACGTCAAAGTAATCTTTCAGCGAAGAAACCGGCTCGGCAGAAAAGAAGTATCCATACGCCTTCCTGGCGGCACTGGCGAACAGCCCGTTGCTGATATCATTTTTTGTGAAACCGTCACCGAGTATTACGACTGGCACCCCTGAGCCTTTAGAGTGCTGCTGAAGTATGGTAGTGATGCCATCGGCTTCATCTGAGGCGGCGGCATCTCCAAGTTGGGTGACATTGATCCATTCGGACACCAATGTCTGCCCATCTTCGTAGAAACACAGCCTGAAACGCCCGATCCGGGCCGATTTCCCATAATTGGCCTGGAAGTTATATGAAACATACATATAAGTATCGACCGGGTTTGCCTGCGAGACTTCAAATCGGCTCATTAAGGTCTGTGGAGCGTTATCTTCTCCGGTATAATGGATCAACTCGTAGAAACCGTTGTCATAATCGTGTGTCTTCACGGTCCCGGAGTCAAATGGCCGGGGAAAATGGAAGTTGAATTTGTGGCTGCCGCCAGAGGCGGGAATGATGTGGTCCAGGTTGTCGAACCTAAAAGCTGGGACTTGCTTTATCTGTACGGTTCTGGCGATGCCGTCACAGATAAACTCAACAGTAGCGTATCTGTCTGTATTTGTGCAATTGGCGCCGTTCACGGAGATGGTTACAGGCCAGGTGCCTGCTTCTCCGCCATCTTTGGAAAGAGTAAGGATTGAACTGCCTTTCTCCCTGACGCTCCATTCCCCCGCAGCATCTACAGATATTGAAGTTGCTGCACGATCCAGGCAATCCACTGCAACTGATGAAGCCGATAAAATAAGCGGGAACGGTTTCTGTATAATGCGGACCCTCTTTTCTATACCTTTCCCGCTAAAGACGACAACTGCCTCCCGCTGATTCCCCTCATTCCCTGCAGCGCTGATTGTGTAAGAAGATTGCACCAGACCCTTTGTCCGGGCGTTTTTACTGACGGAAAGCCAGTTGGCTCCGTGTACATCAGCTTTGACATCGATATTGGACTCAATGGTGACCGTCTCTTTCCCTCCTGAATATGGTATTATGATTTCTGGAGGCGAAACGTCTATCATATCATTCTGGGACTGTATAATCTTGACAGTACCGCTCAGCGCGCCATCTTTCTGCTTGAAAGTAATAGTTGCTTCACGTGGATCGGGGGCGGTATTCTCCTTAATCTGTAAGCGGTATCTGCGAGTGTTGAGGGCCTTTGTCTGTGTGTTTTGATCACTGTATCCGACAGCACCCACCATCACTCCCATAACATTCTCCGGAACAATAATGTCTATATCAACATTGTATCTTACTTCTACTTCAACCGTTTGTGCCTCCTTGGAAATCTCAATAACCTCTTTTGACAAGAAAATGCCATAGTTCTCTTCCTGATTAACAGTGACAACACCACTGAGATTCCCCCCGCGCTGTCTTACGATAACCTGCCCGCTCCGCTCGTCATAGGCATCGTTTGCGTCAATCTGAAGGGTAATCTGGGATGTCGTCAAAGCTTTGGTGGATGAAGAGGAAACATAATGTATCCAATCGACGCCGGGGGTAACTTCATATTCCACATTGGCTTTAACTTCCAGAGTCAGGGTATGGCTTGTGTTCGAGAGGTTATACTCCGGGACTGAGAGAAAAAGCCCGTCATTCTGCGCCTGCTTCACCGTTATTCTCTCCACAAGATTCCCATCGCTCTGTTTTACGGCAATCCTGCCCTCGCGCGCTTCGTAGGTCTCATTCTCTGAAACTGCCAGGACGATGGATCCTTTGGATAGGCCCTTTGTCCCCTCGTAAGATAGCCAGCCATCCCCCGGGTGCTCAATTTCCACAGTATAATCAACGTTTGCAAGAACTTCAACCTCTATGGTCTGGGCCGCACAAGAGACTTCATATATATTTGGTGACACAACCAGTCCCAACCCCATATCCTGCCTGACAGTAACAGTCCCGGTCAATTCCCCGACCCTTATGGCCAGGGTGCACTCCCTGGTTTCATAGGTGGGGTTCTTGTCAACGGTAACGCCTATGGATATATCCTCTTCCCCGGCCGCTCCGGAAGATGGTGTAACCTTGCACCACGGTGCAGAGGGAGTTACAGTCCACTTGCGGTTGGCGGAAAAAGAAAAACTCTGTGAGCCGCCATCGCAGGTGAAGGAGAGAGTCCCGGAGCCTTTGAGGATAACATAAGGTTGCTGCTGGCAGGAAATTGCAATGAATAGACCAATGACTGCCAACACAGTGCGAAAAAAGTATTTCATAGGGTTTCCATAAGGAGCGGCCAGGCAATAATAAGCACCTTATTCAATTTTGTTGTTTACGACTAATAAAAATATGCTATTTTTGTACAGGACAAATGTACGGAATAATGGGGGTATTGACAAGGCAGCATTACGCTGATATCGTTGATGCCTGGTCTGCGCAAAGTGGGTCTCTCAGGCAATTCCTTAAGGAGGGTTTTTGATGGAAGCGCAAGAGATACTTCAAGACATAGGATTTTTCTTCCTCTACGGGGGTGTAACCTTTTTGGATCTGGCCGCAGCTCTCTATCTGCTGATGCGGCGCAGTAACGCCATAGCGCCCGGGGTGACCTCGCCCGTGCGGTTGCGCAGATGGGGGGCGGCCTTTCTGTCGGTTTCGGCATTGAGTCACCTGTATTGGATGTATTACGCCCAACATCCCTCCATAACCGTTTACCTGATTGTCTGCACCCTGGATATCCTGCTGATCATGCCCACTATCACCGGAATCCTGCTGTCTATGTTGCAGGACCTTCACCGGCCAGTATGGCCAATGGCAGTGGCGCTGGTTCCTGCCATTGTGCTGTCTGCCTTGGGCATCATACGGGGGAACGAGACTTTTCTGTTCTGGCAGAGCATCTATGCCGTTGCGCTATACGCGCTGTATCTGCTGTATATGTTCTTTGCAGTCAGGCGTTATGGTCGCTGGCTCAGGGATAACTACGCCGATCTGGAGAACAAGGAAGTCTGGCAGAGCTTTATGATAATGGCCGTATTCGTGCTGTATTTTTCCCTTTACAGCATCACCACTGAACAGAGCCGGGTTATGCTATATCTTCTCCAAATTGACTATATCATCATTCTGGGCCTTGTGCTCTGGCGCACAGAAACCCTGCAGCAACTGAGCGAAAGCACTGCGCAGGAGCCTGAACTGGCAGAAGAGCTGCAGGATGCACCGGCACCTACGGCAACGTTCAACTGGATCGACGCACTTCTGAAAAAGCATTGCGAGAGCGGGCAGCTCTATCTGAGGAATGACCTCTCCCTGGCCCAGCTTGCAAATGCCATCGGCACCAACCGTTACTACCTTAGCCAGTACTTTGCCCGGCAGGGGCTTACCTTTAACGCCTATATCAACGGCCTTCGCGTGGACCATTTCATCCGCCTGCACAGGGAGGCCGTGGCTGAAAACCGTATTGTCACCGCCCTCCAACTCTCTTCCGAGAGCGGATTCCGCAGCTACAGCACCTTCAGCGCCGCGTTCAAACAGAAGACGGGAATGACCGTGACGGCCTGGATGCAAGCCCGGGAAGAGTAGCTCGCTCTTCTATCAACTTTCAAAATATGCAAATAAGTCTCAGAATATGCAATAATTGTATTCCGGGACGCTCCGCCTGTGTTCTGCCCAAGAAGTTGGCGGGTATTTTTGTATATTTGTTTCATATCGGCTACTAATAAACAAGCAATATGGAAATAAGATTCAAAAAGAAGGGAACCGTCTTCGATGTTCTGGTCTGTTTGCTCGCGGCACTTTTTTCCGTGGGGATAATGCTTTACGGAATCATCCATTTCGGACTGCGCGTTGCCTGGCCTGAGCTGGTGCTTAACCTGTTCTACATTGCCTGCCTGATTATGGTTGTGATGTATTTCTTCAAAATCCGCATCACTACGCAGCAATTCAATTACTGGTGTTCCCTGTGTCTGGGCGTGACGGTGTTGCTTCGTGACATTCTCTTTCCGCCTTCCATTCCAGCCTATCCCATCCGCCTTGCGTGCCTGGTCCTTTCGGTGGCGCTGATGCTTATGCTCACTTATTTCTATGCCCGAAAGGAGTGGAAAACTTACTCCAGGCGCAACCTGTGGATGATTTGCATTGTCGATATGGCCATTGCCATACTATATAATGTAGTCATCTTTATGGAGCCGGAGGATGAGTTCTCCACTTATATGCTCACAGAGATTTGGATCCGTCCCACCATTACCTATACGCTGGTGGCCTGCTTTGTAAAGGCGACCGAAGAATGAAACAATTACTCCGGCCCGTGGGCGAAAGTCCGTTTGTATTAGCCTTAATGCTGAAATACTGATTAATATGCGAATAAAACAAACCCTTATTCTAGGCAACATCATCACGTTGGATGAAAAGAGGCCCTTTGCCAAGGCCGCAGTAGTTAAAAATGGCGTGTTTTCCTATATCGGAGATGCAGAAGTGGCGAAAGTAATTGCCGGTCCGGACGCTGAAGTGCTGGACTATGGAGAAAACTACATCTACCCCGGCTTCCTGGAGTCCCACTGTCACAGTTATCTGGCCGGTGACCGCGCCATCGGGCAGGCGAACCTCGCGCAGGTCGGCCTGACAGATTATGCAAAATACCGCGAAATCATCAAGGAGTTTATCCAAAATAAGCCTCAGCGCGAGTTCTACCTGGCTTCGGGGTGGGTTGAAAATGATGAATATGTCTCCAAAGCGTATCTGGACGAGATATGCGCAGATAAGCCGCTGTTTATGCAAACCGGCGGAGGACATTCAATGCTGCTCAATACCAAGGCGCTGGAATGGGCCGGCATTGACGCGGCCTACGCAAAGAAAATGGGCTATGACCTGGTACACGTGGACGAAAACGGCGAACCGGACGGTTACATCTGTGAGGCGCCTGTATTCGAACTGTATCCCAAGTTGCCAACCACCCTTGAGAATGCCAAGGACTATCTGCTCGCCTGGCAGGAGATGGCTCTCGCAAACGGCTACACTGCAGTGGCTGACGCCGGGGTTGAGGTCACCAATCCGATTGCTGCCAGGGCTTTCTATGAGCTGGAACAGGAGGGCAGGCTGAAGCTGCGCACATATGCCTACCTGATGTGCCCGGACAATCCAGAAGATCCGGAGGCGGAGGTGGCCCGCATCGCCGCAGATCGTGCCAGGTACAGCGGGGAGTATTTCCATATTATCGGCGTCAAGACATTCTTGGATGGCGTGACCGAAGCTCATACAGGCTGGCAGAATCAGGATTATGCCGATCAGCCGGGCTATCATGGCAACGAACGCTTCAACGACCATAAAAAGATGGTGGAACTCATCGTAGCGGCAGACAGGGAAGGTATGCCTGTGCACGTCCATTCCGAAGGCGGCGGCGCGACCCACTTTATGCTCGGCTGCATCGAGGACGCGGAAAAGATTACCGGTGATATGGATCAGCGCAACGTGCTGGCTCACCTGCATTTCGTGACGGACGAGGATATCCGCCGTATGGCGGCAACCGGTTCTGTTCCGGCGGTGCCTCCACTTTGGACAGCGGCGATTCCGGGATTCTATGACATTGAAGTCAAGTATGTCGGCGAGGAGTTGGCAAGCCAGTCGTATCCGATCAGGTCCTTCTTTGACGCAGGCGCGTGCCCTGTCTTCCATTCGGACTACCCGGTTTCTCCGTCATTCAGCATTCCAGTCAGCATTTATATGGCGCAGACCCGCTCTCTTCCAAAGGGTATGCTCGACGGTGTGGATACCAGTCACAATGTCAAGGAATCAATCACCCGCGAACAGTCCCTGCGGGCCTTGACCATCAATGTCGCGTATGCCTGGCATCAGGAACATCGCCTGGGCTCTATCGAGTTCGGCAAGATTGCCAATATGACTGTGTATGACTGCGACTTCCTGCACGACGACATCGAGAAGGTGGCTCAGGCCAGAATTATCGCTACCGTAGTGGACGGAGAAGAGGTATTCAGGTCCAAATAGTTCACTGAAAACCGATTGTACGCACGCAAGGGGTTTGGATCGGCAGACGGGATGGCACGTCAGGCGGCAGCGGCAGAGCGCTGACATTCACGAAAGGTTAACCCGGTAGTGTGATTTCCCACATACGCGCTTGTATCCATTTTTGTTAAAGACTGTAAATGACGTCCAATGAGTAAAAGAAGACTCCTCGGTATATTTGTAGTGCTGTTTGTTATTTCCGTTCCGGCCCTGGCTGTTTTTACCGGGCTGGGACTGGATGCGACACTTTCCAATCTGCGCAAGGAACTGTATCACGACTATTCACAGATAGGCAGGATGCGAGAAAAGATGGAGCAGAAATATGAAGTGCAGCACCGGAAGATGGTGGACATTGTCAAAAAGTGCAATGATATGTCCCTGATGCTGTATTCCCAGAAGCAGGAATATACCTTTGACATAAGTTATGCACTGGAGAAAGTAACCCAGGAGTACAACGATTTCAACAAGAACTGCACACCATATGACCGCATCGTAACTTCGCTAGATGTGGAGATCAACCGGTATGCGCGCCTGATCGAGTCCCTCCGCCGTCTTCCTCCAGAGCTCCGGGATCTGGAGGTGGTGCCAGACAGCCTCGCTTACCACAACGATTCCCTGGACGTGCACCTGATGCAAAACGAGAGCCTCCTGCAGCAGGAGCTGGAAGATCAGGTGGAGGCTATCCTGGCTGTGAATGCGGCGGTTCAGGACACCGTCGCAGAAGAGGGTCGCTCCACGCCGTTTATCTTGAGCGCAGCCGGCCAGGCAAACCGTGACACCTGCCTCTTTTATGCCTCCGAACTGTTGAAAATGTATGCCCAGACACGAGACCTGGTAGTGGCCGACAGTACCCATTACCGGGAAGCACGGCTGCGTATGGAAGAATCGTACGACTACGCAAGGGATTACTATGAGATACTTCAGGACAAAGTTTTCCGGGAAGGACAGACTCCTTGGAAAACCATCCTGAGCCATCCCGGCGAGTACTGGAAAGAGGTCTGGGAGGCCACGGACAAAAAATTCAGCATCTCTTTTATCCGGCGATTGTTTGATAATGATGATGCAGGCTATAATGCCGATGATATTTATAAGGACAGTCAGCTGAGCAACTCGGCCCGGTTGTACTGGCTGCTGATTTATCTGGTGGCCTTCTTTGTCCTGTGGGGGCTGTCGGCCCTTATCCTGATGCCGCTCTATCGTTATGTAAAACCTGTGGGGAGGAGGGTCGCCAAAGAACAAAGGCGTTATCTGGCACTCCTGCTGGCCGGTATCTTGTTTATCGGCCTCAGCTATGAGGTGACCGATGACGACATAATGCGCAAGAGCATCACCATCACGCACACTTTCATCTGGCTGCTTATGGCCATTTACACGGCTCTGCTGGTGAGGCTGGAACCTTCTAAGCTTAAATACAGCGCACGCATATATCTGCCTACGATAGCCACGGCTATGCTCGTGATCAGCTGCAGGGTCTTGTTCGTTCCCAACGCACACCTGAATTTCTTCTTCCCGCCGTTGCTGCTGGGTATGGCAGTGTGGCAGTTGCTGGCCAATCTGAGGCGCAGCAAGAAGGCGGACCACACCGACGTGGTGATAGGCCGGGTTTCTTTAGGCATTACGACAATCGCCCTGATTGTAAGCTTTGTCGGTTTTGTTTTCCTGGCATTGATCATTCTGGTGTGGTGGTATTTCCAGTTGGCGCTCATCCTGGCCATCGCCTCAGTGTGGAATCTGATGGTCCTGTACAAGAAGAACCGGCTGGACAAGCGGATATCGGACCAGAAAGCCAAGATTACCTACGTGACGGGGGCGGCAAAGGATCAGCTTCTTTTCGGCGCCACCTGGTTCTACGATCTCATCCGGGAAGTCCTGATTCCTCTGCTGATGATCATATCTATCCCCGCCTGCATATTCTGGGCGCTGGATATCTTTGAATTCGACGACCTTTACCGTACCATTTTCGTGAGGCCCTTCTTCAGTCAGGGCGATTTTAGGATTTCGCTGTACAACACTCTCTTTCTGACGGGGATGTTCTTTGCGTTCCGTTACGTGAACAAGGCGCTGCACACCCTGTGGCAGACCTTCCAATACAAGCGCTTCCTTCGCAAGTACAAGCGTAAGACTGTGCGCAACAATGAGGTCAATCTCTCGTTGGGCAACAGCCTGATCAGCGTGTTTATCTGGTTAGTATATATCGATATCGTCATTATCACGCTGAATATCCCCACCGCCTCGCTGGGGCTCATCGCCGGCGGCCTGTCGGCCGGTATAGGTCTGGCCCTCAAGGATATCCTTAACAACTTCATTTACGGCATCCAACTTATGGGCGGACGCCTGCGTGTAGGAGACTGGATCGACTGTGACGGCGTCCGGGGCAAGGTGGTTGATATCAACTACCAGACCACTCTGGTGGAGACTATCGACGGCACCCAGGTGGCCTTCCTGAACGCCTCTCTGTTTGCCAAGAGCTTCACCAACCTAACGCGGAACCATTCCTACGAAATGACCACCATCAAGGTGGGAGTGGCTTATGGTACCGATTTCGAGAAGCTCAGGGCGGCTCTGGAAAAGGGCCTGGAAGCTATGAAGACCAAGGATGCCTACGGACGGGATATCGTTGAACCCTCTTACGGCATATATGTCCGTTTCGACGACTTCGGGGACAGCTCCGTGGATGTGGCTGTGAGACAGTACGTACTGGTGCCGGAACAGATTGAATACAGGTATAGATGCAAAGAACTCATCTATAAGATTCTGGCAGATAACAACATCACCATCCCGTTCCCGCAGCGCGATGTCCATATGATCCCGGAAAAGGGAAGCCGGGCGGACGATTAATGCAGAGTGTGTCCGTTACTGGCCCAGGAAGGAGAGGATCTTTTCTACGGCCTCGTCTTCGGTCAGGTAGTCCATATCAATGATGAGGTCATAATTGCGAATGTCGTAGCGGCTCAGATTCGTATAGCGTTTTACGTAGTTGTCACGGCCAGTGTCAATTTTTTCCATCAGCTGGATGGCCTCTTCCCGTTTGAGATTCTGCTTGGCCATAATCCGCTCGATACGGTGCTCCTTGGAGGCAGTGATAAAGATATCCACCTTATTGGGGCGGTCTTTCAGCACGAAAAAGGCAGAACGGCCGGCGATGACGCAGGAGCCTTCGTCCGCAATGGCGTTGAGTATTTCCACTTCGGCTTCGTAGATGTCCTTGACGGTTACCGTTTCCTGAACCTGGCGGGAAAAAGTATATCCTCCCACCTTCATAGTTGCTCTGGGGACGGGCGCAACCTGTTCAAACATATCTGTGAACCAGTTCTTCTTTGTACTCTTCAGGTGCTCTATACCCCCGCGGGTCAGGTTGAATTTATCTTCAAGAGCCTGAATGAGCTGCTTGTCGCTGTAGTGGACATTGAGTTTTTCTGCCAGTTTACGGCCCACGGTGCCGCCACCGGAACCCACTTCACGGCTGATAGTAATGACAAAAGGATCGTTGAGTTTCATATTGATGAAATTATATGTAAAGATATTGAATAATCGTTAATTATTGAATGGGTGTTTGAAAAAATTATGTCAGCGGCGTCAACGGATATACGGCGGTGACGATAAAGATGTTGGCTGCCAGGATGATGAAGTTCATCGGCAGGCCGATACGCAAGAAATCACTGAAGCGATAGCCTCCCGGGCCATAGACAAGCATATGCGTGGGAGAGCCGATGGGCGTGGCAAAACTGCTGCTTACGCTTATCATCAGTGCTATCAGGAAGGGATAAGGCTCGTAGCCTAATTGCATTGCGGTCTCGTACATAATGGGGAAGAACATTGCCCCCGCCGCCGTATTGGAGATGAATTCGGTGATGAACGTTGCCACAAAACAGATGGCCGTCATCACAAGGATGGGATTGGTTCCGCATACATCGAGGATGCCGTAGGCCAGCCGTTCGGCAATACCTGTCTTCTGGATGGCAAGCCCCAGGACCACAGATCCGGCAAATACCATAAGGATGTCCCAGTTGATGGCTTCCATAGCCTGCTTCGGGCTGCAGCAGCGCAGCAGAAGCATGGCTGCAGCGGCTAAAAAGGCACACTGCAACAGCGGCATCACTTTGAGGGCCGACAATACGACCATGGCTAACATGATGGTGGAGGACAAGAGCGTCTTATAGCTGATGTTAGGCACTTGTTCCGAGTCGAAAAACTGCAGCTGGGTGCTCAGTTGAGGAGTGTTTATGTTCAGCTTCGGGGAGCACTCGAGAAGCAGGGTGTCTCCGGCGTGCAGCTTCACCTCGTGGGGAGACTGCTCCAGACGCTTGCCCTGGCGCGCTATTGCTACAAGAACCACATTGTTGTCTTTCTCGAACGTGGTATTTCCCATGACTTTGTGGATGAGGCTGCTGTTGTATGGGATATAGGCTGTACGTAGCTTGCGGTTCTGGTCCACATTGTCCATCGTATATACGTGATGGTCGGCATTAACAAAGCCGTGACTCTTCTTGAGGTCAAGAATCTCGTCTATCTGGCCGGCAAACACCAGCCGGTCACCGCCCATTATCGGCTCGTCGTCGGGCACGGGCGAAATAATATCGTCATAATGGATGATTTCTATGAGCTTGCCGCCGTGAACCTCTGTAAGGCCGGCTTGGGTAACAGTCTTCCCGATATAGGGATTGTCCGACGGTACCAGTAGTTCCACGGTAAAATCCGATGTATCCTCGAATGCCGCCTCGGGAGCCTTGCGGTCAGGCAGCAGACGGCGCATCGCGATGATGGAAATAACACCGATAAACAGGCAGAACAGGCCGGGAATAGTCGTTGCCAATACGTTTATGGCTATGCCCGTCTTGTCGGCGTAAAGGCCGGAGATAATCATGTTAGGCGGTGTGCCGATCAGGGTACATACGCCACCCATACCAGAGGCATAACTCAGGGGTATCAACAGTTTGGAAGGAGAAATCCCCAATTTCTTGGACCACATCTTGACGATGTTCACGAACAGAGCCACCACGGTGGTGTTGCTCAGGAACGAACTGAGGCCTGCTACCGGCAGCATCAGACGCGCTACGGCGCCTGAATATGACTTTGGCTGGCCAAGCAGGTGTCTGACGATCCATTGCAGCACGCCGGTATGCATCAGCCCTGCCACCACCACGAACAGCACCCCGATTACAACGACGGATGTGCTGCTGAAGCCAGAAAAGGCCTCTTTGGCATCCAGTACGCCCGTTACAAACAGGATACCTGTGGCGCCCAGGAAAACCAGATCGGAGCGCAACTTGGTAAACAACAGCACGGTAAACATCGTAAATACCGTTACGATGGTTATCCAGGCGTGCAGATTAAAGCCCAAAAAGATAAATGAATCTGCTCCCATATCTATTATTACTATGCTTTATCCCAATTTATGTAGTCCTTTTGCGCCATTTTCCCCTATGGATATATATGAGGCACTGGACCAGAATGCAGAGTGAATAGACGCCATCGGCCGTCCAGCAAACTGCAATGCTGGATTTAAGGTAACCGATGATGAAGGTGCAATACACGCAGTAGATAATGAGCGCTACCGCGTCGAAGCGGAGACAGATGCGAGTATCCCCCGTTCCTGCCACTGACTGCAGATATATATTCCACGGCAGGGTAACCAGGGTTGCCGCACACATCACCCGCAGCGTAGGGACCGAATTCTGTACCAGGACGGGGATATCGGTAAATATGCTGATAATCTGTTCCGGGAACAGGGAAAAGAGCGCCAGCAGGGGCAGCATCACAATTGCGCAGAGGATTGTCACCCGCCGGATGACGGGTACGACACCTTCCGGACGGCCTTCTCCGATGATGTTGCTCACCAGCGTGGCGGCCGTGGAGGCGAAGGCTGCAGAAAAGACAAACGACACCTCAGAAATGCTCCGGACGATATTGGCAATGGCCAGCTGCTCCTCGCCCAGGTGTTCGATGAAAAGGAAGAAAAGTAGCCACACGGCAATGCTCAGCACATACTCCACCATTACCCAGGCGGCCGTGGATAACAGTTGCCTGAGTTCTTTCCACACTGGTTTGACGGGCTTCTGCAGGCCATATTTCCGGTCGGCGGTAAAGGCTGCCCAGACAATGAAGAACACAAGTGATATGCCTTCAGCAATGGTCGATGCCAGGGCGGCTCCCTCAATGCCCATGGCCGGCAGACCCCAATGGCCAAAGATGAGCAACCAGTCCAGCAGGATGTTGCTGCCCACCATCACTATGGAGTTCCAGGTGAGACTGGCCGTCTCCCGTGTACCCACGTAGAAGGCACGGAACAAGGCTGCCAAAAAGCCGAAGAGAAGTCCCGGGGTGCGCCAGTCCACATAGGCCCGGGTGGCCCCGTAGATGTTGTCGGAACTGATGACAGCTTTGAGAATAACAGGGGAGATCAGGTATGACAGGCCTATAGTCAGAAAAGCCAGGCCTCCCAAAAACCAGATGCCCTGCCAGAAAACACGTCCGATGGAACCGAAGCCCTTTCCGCTCTCGCGGGCTTCTCCATTGCGCCATCCGATGATGATCTGTACGCCGATAGAGAAGCCGAACCCGAGCATATACAGAATCGTGTAGTACACTCCCGCAATGGCCGATGCGCCCAGTTCAACTTCTCCCACCCGGCCCAGAAAGGCCGTATCTATCATCCCCAGCAGTTCCTCCATCACGAGGGCTACAAGGATAGGGAAAGTTGTCCTCCAGATGGCTTTGAAGGAATAACTGTCAGGAAGTGGGTGTGAGGACCTTTTTTCCATTGAAACCAGGAATGCAAATTTATGCAATGATTCGTGTCTTCGCAAGATTGGAAGATGCGGTTTGCGGGCGGACGGGTTTCAGAATTTGCAAAAAAGTCTCAGAATATGCAAAACCTGCATTCTGAGGCGCCCTGCTCAGATTTTGCTTTTAAGTGATGGCGGAATTTTTTATATATTCGTTCCTGTCGGAGTGTATTCCGATATTGAAAGTCGTTAATTAAATTATAAGTACCTTCCATGAAAGTTGACCACATCATTAAAAACGCAGAAATCTACACTTGTGACAAGAGCAACCCCAAGGCTGCTGCCCTGGTTGTAAAAGACGGAAAATTTGTATATGTAGGCGACGAAGCCGGCCTTGCCGGTTATGAGGGCGAAGTCACCGACCTCGGCGGCAAGTTCATCATGCCGGGCATCATCGACAGTCACGTCCACGTGACCATCGGCGTAGCTTTTGACTACACCGACCTGGGAGTACGCTTCGAACCCAATGGCAAGCAGGGCGCAATGGACTTTATGTCGGCTTATATAAAGGAGCACCCCGGCCAGAAGTGTTACCGGTTCCTGTTGGAGCGAAGTTACCTGAACGATGAGGAAATCGCCAAAGAAGACCTGGACGCTGTCTGCCCCGACGCCGAGCTCATCCTCCTGGAAGGCGAATGCCATAGCAACTGGGTGAACTCCAAGGTTCTCAAAAGGATGGGCATTGCCGACGACACGCCTGACCCCGTTCCCGGACTGGCCTACTACGTCAGAAAAGATGGTCACGTGACCGGCAACTCGTTTGAAACAGCCAGCTGGCCCATTCTCTTTGACGGCACTAACGAACTGACTAAAGAGGAGATTATCGCGTCTGTCCAGCGTTGGATAGACTTTTCCAAAGCTGCCGGCGTATGTGCGGTCTTCGACGCCGGATTTCCTGAGCACAACCCCGTCCACGAGCGGATGTATGATTGCCTTTGCGAATTGGACAAGGAAGGCAGACTCCCCATCTACATTGACGGATGCTACGTACTTACCCGCCCCAGCAAAATACACGAGGCCATAGAGGAAGTAAAGCGCTTCAACCGCAAGTACACCACGAAGCACCTGAAGGTTCACACCTTGAAGATTTTTATGGACGGCACCCTTAAGATTGAAACCGCAGCCCAGGTCGAACCTTATGTGGATACCGGTGTCACGGGCACAACTGCCTTCAAGCCCGCTCAGGTGGCCGAGATCCTCAAGGCTCTCAACGAGGCCGGCCTCGACCTCCACGTGCACACAGTCGGCGCAGCTGCGTCCCGCGTCATCCTGGACGGTGTTGAACTGGCCCGGAAGGAGCTGGGAGACAAGTACCACGTAAAGGTCACCTGCGCCCACCTGGAAGTGCAGGCCGATGAGGATCTCGCCCGTTTTGCCAAGCTGGGCGTCTGTGCGAATTATACTCCCTGGTGGCACAACGGCGGCGGCCCTGGCGTTTTGTCACCCATGCTGGGCGAAAAGCGTGCTACGCATATGTACCGCTGCAAGACTGTCTGGAACACCGGTGCCCTGGTGGCCTGGTCCAGCGACAACGTAGCGTACGGTGACTTTACCACCTGGAGCCCGTATCTGGGTATGGAGGTGGGTATGACCCGCAGCATTTCACAGAAGACAAATGTCCCGCCCTACTGCATCAGCCCCGAGGTCAATCCGCCATACGATGAGAAGATGAACAAGGAAGAAATGATTATCGGCTATACCATCAACGGCGCACGGCAGCTGGGCATCGAGGCGAAAAAAGGCTCCATCGAAGTGGGTAAGGATGCCGATTTCCTGGTGTTCGACAAAAACCTGCTCACAGCTGAGCCCGAAGGTTTCAGCTACAGCAAGCCCACCGATGTTTATTTTGCCGGCAAGAAGGTTGACTAATCCAAAAACTCAAGTATGAAAAGGGAATTTAAAGATTTAATAAGATTCGAGCAATACGAGTGCCTGAACAGCGAAATTACGGGTGGCTACAACGAGGCCTATGCCGTCAAGTGCGTGAACGGCACATTCGTTGGAACCGAGGAGTACGGGGTCGCATCGTGGCTGGGCATCCCTTATGCGAAGCCGCCCGTGGGAGAGCGCCGTTTCAAGGCGCCGGAGTACGTGGATGCGGGCGACCGGGTCTTCGAGGCCAAGTATTACGGGAAGGGTGCTTTTGGCTCACTGGGCTACCCGGATTGCGTTCAGAAGCTTATGTCAGAGGACTGCCTCTACCTGAATATCTGGGTCAACACCGACGACAAGACTGCGAAGAAGCCGGTGATGGTCTGGATTCACGGCGGGGCTTACGTCGTCGGCTCAGGATCGGAGGCTTCCTACAGTGGAGCCAACCTGGTCCAGGAGCATGGTGACATCATACTGGTGAACATCAACTACCGCCTGAATATGTACGGCTTTATGGATTTCTCGTCGGTGAGTGGCGGAGAAAACTTCAAGACGGCGCCCTGTAACGGCCTGTTGGACCAGGCTATGGCGCTGCGCTGGGTACACGAGAACATCGCCGCTTTCGGCGGTGACCCCGACAATGTGACCATCTTCGGGCAAAGCGCCGGCGGCGGTTCGGTCTCCATCCTGCCGGTTATGAAAGAGGCGAACCGGTATTTCCAGAAGGTCATCGCTCAGAGCGGTTCGACCGTCCTGGCCTTCCCGGTCGGCTGCGAATCCGCGCAGGGCAAGACCAGGGCGCTGCTTGAGTACACCGGCTGCAAGAGTATGGACGAGATTATGGCGCTGAGTGAAGAGAAGCTCCAGGAGGCGTATGTTGAGGCGGTCGGCAAGTTCACCTCCTGCCCCTACTACGGGACAGAGGTGCTACCCGAGGCGCCCATCGAGATGTACAAGAAAGGCTATGCAAAACACATATCCGTCATGGCAGGCAGTACGGCAGACGAGGCCAGGCTGTTCATGGGCGAGGGAGTGAATCTGAATCTGGAAGAGCAGAAGCTGTTCGCCAGGCGCGCCGTGGGCGACGCAGCCCAAAGCCTGAAGGAAGAGGACAAGAAGTATTACGAGGAGTTCTGGCGGGTATGCAGAACCCAGGAACCGGGGCTTATCGAGACGGAGTTCATCAATGAGCTTATGTTCAGGGTTCCCATGCTCCAGCAGCTGGATGCCCAAAGCGCATTCAACAAGACCTTCTGCTACTACTGGTCGTACCCGGGCAGCAACCCGGACATAGGAGCAGCTCATTCAGTGGAGCTCATTTTCGTATTCAATCTTCGCGGCATAGGGACACGCAGCGAATTCAACGGTACCAATATCCCCGATGAGATTTTTACGGCCATTCCGCAGATGTGGACCAATTTCGCACGCTGCGGCAACCCGTCCACAGACAAGGTAGAATGGAAGGCATATTCTGCCGACGACCAGAACGTCCTGGTCATCGCCGGGCCGGATGACATGCGTATCGAACGGGGCCTGTTGGCCGGGCAGTACAAGGCCGTGACCCACCTGGTCGGCTACTACCAGTTTATGGACAAGTACTTTACCCCGCACTACCTTTTAGATATCGTTGCCTCACGCGAGACAAAAAAGGAGGAATGATATGGTAACTATAATCAAGTGCAACAACGGACTGATTATCTGGAAGGGCAATTCCGCCACTATCAAATACTATTGGTCGTAATAATGAACCAGTATCAGCAGATTAATCTGGAAGATTATTTTCAGAGCGGTGAGGGCGGTCAGGCCCTCACCTATACCCGGAAGGATGGCAGCGCCATTGCCAAAATGTTTCAATTCGGCCTGGGTTCGGAAACGGTTGAACGCGAGTTCCTCATTTCCAAGGCCGTGTATGAAGCAGGAATCCCTTGCCCCGAACCCATCCGCCTTGTAACGGACGGTAAATGTTTCGGCGCCGAATACGAGGTCATAGAGAATAAGCGTTCATTCACAAGAATAATCTCCGAGGAGCCGGAGCAGCTGGGACGTCTTACCCTCAAATTTGCCCGACTTGGCAAGCAGCTCCATTCTATTCCGGCCAATACCGACGTATTCCCTGATATGAAGGAAGTCATCCGTCCCTGGATCGAGAAATCGACTTGCATCTCAGAACCGCTCCGCGGGAGGCTTTTGACCGTGCTGGACAGTATTCCCGTCCCCAGGACCTGCCTGCACGGAGACTTCCATATCGGCAATATCATTACTGATGGCGAGAAGGATTACTGGATAGACCTGGGAGATTTTGCCTGGGGGGCTCCGGAGTGGGACCTGTCTATGAATTTTTACGTGGCTTACTATATGTCTCCCGATATTTTGGGCAATCTTTTCCATTTGGATCCTGCTGCGTTCCGCCGTCACTGGGATCTTCTCATCAAATCGTATTATGGTGTTCAGACGCCGGAGGAGCAGCGCGCTTGTGAGAAACAGCTTTTGAAATATACGACCCTTAAGCTCTATTACAGTTTCAGCAAGCGCCGTAACGGAAAAGGAGAGCCTAGCCCGCAATTGGAAGGGCTGGCCAACGCTTTCCTCAGCGGGATGGCGCCCGGTTTGTTTTAGATGAAAAACCAAGTGAAACATTTATTTAACTTCTTGCTTCCTTTTATGGTTCTTTCCGCCTGCTGCTCTTCTCCCAGGGAAAGGGTTCTCAATTTTGACGGCATAGAAAACGCCCGCGAACTGGGCGGCCTTGTGATGCAGGACGGCAGGATTATCCGTGCCGGAAAATTGATCCGCTCCGGTGAACTGTCAAATGCATCCGATGCCGATGTGGCCCTGCTGAAAGGCCGCTTTGGCCTCAGCGATGTCTTTGATTTTCGCTTTGAGGGGGAGCGAAACGGCAAACCGGACCGTGAGATTGAGGGCGTTACCAATACTTGGCTCTCCACGCTTCCTCAGGCTTTTGTGGCAGCCTTTGCAACAGGACGCGCCGATACCACGGTGGTGCACTCGGCCAACCTGCTGGAAACTGTCGCCTCCTATGCCTTTAATCCCAAGGCCCAGGAAATGGCCAATCGCCTCTATCCGGCTATCGTGACGGATATCACGTCGCAGAAGCGGTACGGGGAGTTCCTTAGGGGCGTCCTGGACGCTGAAGGTGGTGTACTTTGGCACTGCTCCCAAGGCAAGGACAGGTGTGGATTGGGGTCAGCTTTTGTTCTCGCCGCCCTTGGCGCCAGCCGGGAAACCATCGTCGAGGACTTTGCCCAGTCCAATGTCTATTATGCTCCTGCCATCGAAGCCTTGTCGGCCAGAATCGTTGACAAAGGCGGTTCTGAGGCGGAACTGGGCTTCATCCGGTCTATGATCGGCGTGAACGTGGAGAACTTCGAAAGCACCCTGGATCTGATTGATGCGCAGTACGGTTCCCTCCAGGCCTATCTGGAGCAGGCTCTTGGCTTCACCGCCCGGGAGCAGGAAAAACTTCGCGACAAGCTTCTTAAGTAGCCACGCATACCTGCCAGACCATCGACCTGAACTAGTAAACGTTGGCTGCCACTTAAATATGCAAATAACAAAATTGGCACAACATAAGTTGCGCCAATTATTGTGCTTGATACGTTTATTATAAGAAACTATCGTATTAGTATTCCTCCTCGTTCCAGAAGAAATCTTCTTTGGTGGGATAGTCGGGCCATATATCCTCTATGGATTCATAAACTTCTCCGTCGTCTTCGAGGTCAGAGAGGTTCTCGATCACTTCGAGGGGGGCGCCGCTGCGGGTAGCGTAATCAATCAACTCGTCTTTGGTTGCGGGCCAGGGGGCATCTTCCAGTTTGGAAGCAAGCTCAAGTGTCCAATACATATCAAAAATGGATATTAATTTATGGGTCTTTGTGTTAAAAGGGCTGCAAAGATATAATAAAAATGATATACTCCTAAATTATTTTTGCAGAATAATTTCCGTTATTCTGGCGAGGGTGAAAAGGTAGTCTGAAAGGCGGTTGAGATAGCGCGCGCAGATAGCGTCGGAAGCTGTTTTCTGCTCAATCGCGACAACCTTGCGCTCGCATCGGCGGCATATCGTCCGTGCCACGTGGCATTCGGCAGAAATTGCCGGCGGACCGGGGATGATAAATGAGAATTTTGAGGGGAGAAGGGCGGTCATCGAGTCGATGCGCTCTTCAAGGAATGCCAGCCATTCGTCGCCTTTGAGGGGCCTGAGCCACTCCTGTTCGCAGTCGCTTGCCAGATGGGCGGAGATGTCCATCAGATGGCTCTGTATGGCAAACAGTTCGTCGCAATACTGTTTCAGGGGTTCGCTCTGCTCAAATCGGGCGCGCACCACTCCCAGATATGATATAAGTTCGTCTGCGTCGCCGTAGGCATCTACCCGGCTGTCACACTTGGCAACGCGGCGCCCTCCCACAAGGCTTGTAGTGCCGTCGTCGCCCTTTTTTGTGTATATTTTCATCGTCTTATGTCAGATTCTATCTTACCGTCGCGTATGCAAATAACACGCCGTGCGTGGGCGGCTATCTGTTCTGAGTGAGTCACGAGTATCACCGTGTTGCCACAGGCGTGAACGTTGTCAAAAAGGGACATTATCTCCTCAGAAGTGGAGGAATCCAGATTGCCGGTAGGCTCGTCGGCAAGAATCAGTGACGGGTTGGTGACAAGGGCGCGTGCCAGTGCCACACGTTGTTTCTGGCCGCCAGAGAGTTCGCCGGGGTCGTGGCCGGTCCTTTCTCCCAGGCCCACGGTTTCCAGCGCCTTGCGCGCTTTCTCCAGTCTCTGTTTGCGGGATACGCCTGCATACAGGAGCGGCAATGCCACATTTTCCAGGGCGCTCAGGCGAGGCATAAGAGCGAACGACTGGAACACGAAGCCGATCTGATGGTTGCGTACCGCCGCCTGGGCGTCGTCGTCCATATTGCTGACATCCTCGCCGCAAAGCAGATATCGCCCGCTGTCGGGGGTGTCGATGCACCCCAGTATATTCATAAGTGTGGATTTTCCGCTCCCGGACGGGCCCATAATCGCCACGTACTCGTTTTTCTCAATTGTCAGGGAGACCCCGTCCAGTGCCCTGACCTCCACTGCGCCCACCCGATAGGTCTTGCGCACCGCCTCAATCTTTATAATCTCTTCGCTCATACGCTATCAAAGATAATCCAATAATCGGGATTATTTGAATTATAATACTTAATTTTGTGGTTTGTAAAAACGTACAAAATGGCATACCGTGATA
>CAMKTW010000002.1 GCA_946415795.1 uncultured Bacteroidales bacterium | reverse complement strand
GTATGGTAAAAGTCCGAAAATAACATGGACGTCTGACGATGTGCGTGTGGCCAACGTTAGCAACGGATACATAATAGGCGTAAGCGCCGGAGAGACAGCCATTAAAGCCGAGCAAAATATGGGGCCTGCGGGAATATGTGGTGTGACGGTAATTGCGTCAGACCCTACAAGTATTGAGGTTCTTCCCAGAAATGCAGAATTGGCAATTGGCGAATCTATTCAATTACAAGCTACGTTATATCCGAGTGACGCGACAAGCTCTGTTGAATGGTCCGTCTCTTCGTACGATTCATATGGAATGGTATCCGTATCAAGCTCCGGTAGAGTTACCGCTTATTCTAAAGGGCGCGCCACTATCTGCGCAAGAACCAGCAATGGACTGACTGCATATTGTAATGTGACGGTTTATTCGGTAGACCCTACTTCAATTGCATTGTCAAAGTCATCTGCCTCAATTGCCATAAATGAGAATCTTCAACTAAAAGCCAATCTGGAGCCAAACAACGCATCTACAACGTTAACGTGGTCTTCGAATAATCCCAAAGTCGCCTCTGTTTCTCAGGAAGGGTTGGTTACCGGTGTGAGTGCCGGAAATACTATTATTTCTGTATCCACCAGCAATGGTAAAAAGGCTACCTGTAATGTATCTGTTTACCAATTCCCCGATAAGATTTCTATCCCCGCCACCATATCTATGCCGAAAGGGAGTTCTAGGACTATCGAAGTCACAATGGAGCCAAAAGACTCCAAGGCAACTCTAACGTGGAGCAGTTCTAATACTAATATAGCCTCGGTATCACAGGATGGTGTAGTATCGGCTGTTAATGAAGGCGAAGCCATCATCTACGTTAAAACAAGTAATGGTTTATCCTCTGAGTGCAGGATAAATGTTACTGAGCCTGTGGCACCTACAAAAGTCGAATTAGTTAAAAAGGCTGCCACGATCTCCGTAGGATATTACATAAAGTTAGCCTGCACCCTTTCACCTCAAGATGCCAGCACACAATACTATTGGAAATCTTCTGATACATCTATAGCAACAGTCAGCACACTTGGATACGTTAAGGGTCTTTCCGAAGGTTCTGTAACAATCACGGTGACCACAGCAAATGGTTTGACGGCAGAGTCTGTCATCACGGTGGTGCCTGTTTCTGAAAAGAATAATACCAATAATACAATACCTATTATAGAACAATTGAAAACCTTGGCATATAAAGCTGCCGATAAAAAAGAATAGCCCTATGAAACGTCTCACTATACTTATTACGCTATCTATCTGCTCTGCTTTTTTCTTTGCATGTGAAAAGAACGGCGGTTCAACTGATGCCGGAAAACAGGTTTGTCTTGATTGGGGAAAAACAAGATCTGAAGTTGCAGACAAAATGGGAAAAACTCATTTTACCGAGGATGAAACCACCATGTATTTCTCAGACTATAAAGAATTCGCAGTGGTTGCTTATCAATTCTCCTCAGCATTTCTTTCTTCAACTCTTGTTCTGTTACCAGGCAAAGAAGAAGACGTCGAATCAATTGGCAACCGTTATCTAAAAGGATATACTCATTTAGGGCTATTCAACAACACCGAGGTATATTCAAATGAGGATAATAATACCATGGCTGTTGTTTACCCCTTCGTAAGGAACAATGAATCGTACGTAGCAATCGGATGGTCTATGTTATCCAATCGTTAATCGGGGTTGAATCCGTTAAAGGACTCCAAATCCATTTGGAACTCAATGATGCCGTTTCATAAGAAAACGGCGGGGTTATACGTAAACCCAGTGCAACCCGCCTTTGGCGATTTTGATCTCCTCTCCGTTGGCGAGAACTATGTAAACGTAGTTCTCGTCTTGACGGATATTCTGGATTATACTTCCGGCGCCTTGCCCGTCAGCGGCGCGAGCCAGTTTTGACCAGGACTTGCCGTTATCGTAAGACACCCACCAGAAGTCCTCTTCTATCTTCAGACGAGGGGTAATGCCGTCAGCACGGACTTTTTTGTTATCCGGATCGAGTATCCACTCTCCATCCTGCGTCCAGTACCAGACACCGTCTGTGTCCTGACTGATGCCTACCAGAGGGATGTTCCCGTCTGTGCCGTTGTAAATAGTGATTGGATTGCTTGCGGTAAATGAAATGGTGTAACCTATGACCGTCCCGTTATCCATAACGGGAACAACGTCTTTTACACTATCCCTTTCTTTGATTGCATTTACTATGGCCTGCAGAGAACTGATATTGGTGTTAAGCTGATTACAAATAACTTCCAGCTTGGCGATCCGCTCTTCGTGGTCGTTCAGCCTGTCCCAGATGTCCTTGTGACAAGCAGACAACATCAATATTCCTGAGAGTAGTATAAGACAAACCTTTTTCATTATGAGTTACTCCGCGGTGGTTTCGGTGTCCTGACCGGTTGCCGGGCCCTTCTGGCTGATTACCAGAGTGCGTGACAGGGTCTGGGAAGAGTATTTCATTACCCCGTTGCGGTCAGATCCGCCATCATTGGGCTGGACCTCAACCTTGATGGGATACACGGCCTCTTCAAAGTCGCTCTGGCCAAAAGTGACATCGACAGATGCCCACGCGGGGATGCTTGAAAGTTCAAACGCCCACGAGACATTGCTGGAGATTGAAATCTGATATGAACCACCCTCCAGGGGCGCCCAAATGGTATCGAGGGTGCAATCCAGATGTGGAAGGATGTATTTCTCGCAAGAAGCGGTAGAGAGGCTCGCCACCAGAACGGCAGCGGCGGCAACCATCTCACATACACATAAGAACCACTTTTTCATCCCGATCAGATTGACTAGGCGAAGTTACACAAAATTTAATATATTTGCGGTATATATGAAGAAAGCCTTTTTAATACTGATTGCGGTCCTGCCGCTGATTTGCGCTTGCTCGGAGAATTTCTCCCCCACAATTCAGATAACGCCCAGCCTGTCCAGCGTCCCTTATACTGGCGGGAGCGTGGATGTCAGGATTATGACCGACCTCCCCTGGAAGGTAGTTGTGGATGAAGGCAGCAATGCTGCCGTTTCCAAAGCCAACGGAGCGGGCGATGACGTGGTGACAATTACCATCCCTGCCACAGACAGCTGGACAACCTCCTGTGTTAAAGTGCAGTTCTACTGCCGCAGCAATGGTAACAGTTACAGCAGCAAATTAGCCTATATCACCCAGGGTTACAGGCCCTGTGTATCTGTCTCTGCAGATGCCGGTACAGTTCCCGCAGAAGGTGGTATGATAAAGGCCATCGTCACCGCCAACGGCCAGTGGAAGGCAAAATGCAACACTGCCGGCGTAGCCGTTCAACCCGCTTCCGGCAATACAGGCAACGAGACGGTAAGCATCATTATCCCCGCCAACCCCACCAATGCGGCAAGGGAAATCACTGTCGATTTTACAATTGAAGGCGACTCAGATACACTTGTGTTAAACCAGGCTGGTTAAATGGCAAAGAGAATAACCAAAAACATCTCTTGGGTCGGCAAGACCGACTGGGAGCTCAAAATGTTCCACGGCAACGAGCTCAGCACCCGCCGCGGGTCAAGCTACAACGCCTATCTGCTGCGCGGCGCATCCAAGACGGTTCTGATTGACACCGTGTGGGGTCCCTACGACCGCGAGTTCGTGGCAAGACTTAAGCAGGAGATTGATTTAGGGCAGATTGACGCCATAATTATGCAGCACAATGAAAGCGACCATTCCGGCGCCCTCGTTGAGCTGATGCGCGCCATTCCCGGCACCCCGATATACTGTACCGCCAAGGGAGAGGCCATTATCCGCGGGCACTACCACCAGGATTGGAACTTTGTAAAAGTCAAGACTGGCGACAGACTGGATTTGGGCGGCGGCGAGAGCCTTACCTTCATCGAGGCGCCTATGCTCCACTGGCCCGATACTATGTTCAGCTACTACGACGGCTGCGGCGGCATCCTGTTCAGCAATGACGGCTTCGGACAGCATTATGCCAGCGAGAGCCTTTTCAACGACGAGGTCCCTGAAGCGGAGATGATGGCCGAAGCGGAGAAATACTTTGCCAACATCCTGGCTCCCTTCTGCCCTATGGTGACCCGCAAGGTGAAGGAGATACTGGCTATGAACCTGCCGCTGACGTTCATTTGCCCCAGTCACGGAGTAATCTGGCGCAAGGAGCCGGAAAAAATTATAGAAAAATATATTCTTTGGGCTGATGCTTACGCCGAGAATCAGGTTACCATTGTATATGATACGATGTGGAACAGCACCCGGAAGATGGCTGAGGCGATTGCCCGCGGTATCACGGCATCGGCGCCCGACACTGTCGTGAAGCTCTTCAACGCTGCCAAGGAGGATAAGAATGACATCCTCACGGAGATATTCCACTCCAGCGCCCTGATTGTGGGCTCTCCCACCATCAACAACGGTCATTCATACGCCATCGCGGGCTTGATGGAGATGGTCAAGGGGATGAAGCTCAAGAAGAAAGCGGGTGCGGCGTTTGGGTCGTATGGCTGGAGCGGCGAAGCCGTCAAACAGCTCTCCGCGCTGCTCACCGAGGCGGGCATATCGGTGGTCGATGACGGCCTGCGCACTCTCTGGGTCCCCGACGAGGCGGCTCTCGCCGAGTGCGAAGAATATGGACGCGAATTTGTCAAGAGAATCCAATAATCACATTATGAGCAAGTACGTATGCAACGTTTGCGGGTATGAATACGACCCCGCAGCCGGTGATCCCGATAACGGCATCGCTCCCGGCACCTCTTTCGAAGATCTCCCCGCAGACTGGGTTTGCCCCCTGTGCGGCGTAGGCAAAGAAGACTTCAGCCCCGCCAAATAAAACAAGAGCGACGCTCTTTTTATTTTACTTTAATATATCCGTCAGCTATCGCCTTCTGGGTGATGCGGGATATGCGTGTCTCCAGCTCAGGGTGTGAAGAGAGCAGCTGGTTCACTCCACTGCTTGATTTCGCACCGGAGGCATTCTTGAGAGCCAGCATCTTCTGGAAGCTCTTTATCATTGCAACGGGATTCTTCCCGTGCGTTTTCAGGAATTCATAGCCATAATCATCAGCTTCATTCTCCTGCTTCTTTGAATATCTGGCATTCAGAGCAGCCTCTCCCAGCGCGCCCAGCTGCGAATCCGTCAGGGTGGCGATTGTGGTACTTGTAGATGCCAGGCCGTCGAGCACGGCGCTGGTAAGGTATGCGTTCTGTACCTCCTTCTTGGAGTGTTTCAGCGCCACGTGGCCTATCTCGTGGCCAATTACACCCAGCACCTCATCATCGGTGAGCAAATCCATTAGGCCGCTATAGACCCTAACGCTGCCATCGGCACAGGCAAAGGCGTTCACCTGGTTTGTCTGATAAACCTTGAAATTGAGCGGCAGCCCGTCCACATCGGTCAATCCCTTGGTGAGGGTCGCCAGACGACGGCTATAGGAGTTGTTGGCCGCACATATCTTGTTGGATGCGTCCAGTTTTGCAACATACTGCCTCATATAAGATTGTACCTGCTCGTCGGTTATCGTGGCCGCCTGCAACGCTTTTGTGGCACCATACAGTGCTCTGGAGGCATCCACATTTGCAAGGACTCCGCAGGAGGTGGTCATCACCGCCACCGTCAATACCAAAAGAATTCTTTTCATACCACTAAGGTAAGGAAATATTTTATTACTTTTATGGTCGTAATCAACCAAAAACTGTTCTATGAAAGGCATCGGCATTATCGGCTGCGGCAAAATCTCTCAAGTGAGACATATCCCCGAGTATTCTGACAATCCCAACGCCCGTCTGGTGGGCTATTTTGACCTCGCCCGGGAACGGGCAGAGCAGATGGCTGCCAAATATGGCGGAAAAGTATTTGACACTGTGGAAGATTTGCTTGCCGACCCGACAATCGATGCCGTGAGCGTATGCGTGGCCAACAATATGCACGCCGATGTCACCATCGCCGCCCTCAAGGCGGGCAAGCACGTGCTCTGCGAGAAGCCTATGGCCACCAATATTGAAGATTGCGAACGGATGGTGGCTGCCTCCAGGCAGTACGGCCGCTATCTGATGATTGGGCAGAACCAGCGCTTTGCCCTTGCGCACGCCCAGGCGAGGAAACTGATAAAAGAGGGGGCAATCGGCAAGGTTGTCTCTTTCCGCACGACTTTCGGCCACTCCGGCCCGGAGACTTGGAGCATCACCCCCGGTCCCGGCACCTGGTTCTTTGACAAGAAGGCTGCCGTGATGGGCGTTCTGGCCGACCTTGGCATCCACAAGACCGACCTGATACAGTATATCCTGGACGACACCATCACCGCCGTTACTGCGCGTATCTCCACTATAGACAAGTGTTATGCAGACGGAAGCCCCATCGGTGTGGACGACAATGCGATATGCATCTTTGAGATGGCCGGCGGCGCAGTGGGCACGATGACCGCCAGCTGGACCTTCTACGGCCAGGAGGACAACTCCACCATCATTTACGGCACAGAAGGCATCATCCGTATTTACGACGACCCCGCCTGCTCGCTCAAGGTTATCGGCAAGGACGGCACGGTCCAGACGCTGGATATAGACCGCATCCAGACCAACGACAACCAGACCAAATCTGGCGTGATGGACGCCTTCATAGACGCCCTTGAAAAAGGCGTTCAGCCTCCTGTAAGCGGCGGAGAGGTCCTCACCGCTATGCGTGCCATTTTCGGCGCCCTTGAATCTTCAGAAAAGGGTGTCCGTGTTGAAGTAAACCGATAATTTTTTCTCTTTCTTCGCGAAATATTTCGGAATATTTCTTTTTTGTACCTATATTTATAAAGTATTTAAGTATAGGTATATGAGAAATATCCTTTTGTTCCTCCTGACTCTCCTGCTGCTGACAGAATGCTGCGGCAACAAACCTGACGTATGCCCGCCAGACGACCCGGCAAGAGCTGTCAACTATAACAAGACATACCCGATAGTCGACTCCCTGCTTCGTGTAATGACGCTGGATGAGATGATCGGCCAGCTGGTGCTTTACACCTCCGACTGGGATGTCACCGGTCCCAGCATCCGAGACGGCTATGTAGATGACATCCGTGCCGGAAAATGCGGCAATATCTTCAACGCCTATACTGCAGATTACACCCGGAAGCTGCAGGAGATTGCGGTGAATGAAACCCGCCTGGGAATTCCCCTGCTATTTGGCTACGACGTAATCCACGGCTTCCGCACCATATTCCCGATAAATCTGGGCATCAGCGCCAGCTGGGATATGCCCCTCATAAAGGAGAGCGCCCGCGTCGCAGCCCGCGAGGCCGCCGCAGCCGGACTCCACTGGACCTATTCCCCAATGTGCGACATATGCGTGGAGCCCAGATGGGGCCGTATCAGCGAGGGCGCCGGTGAAGATGCCTTTCTGGGCAGCGCCGTGGCCCGCGCAATGGTATATGGATACCAGGGGGAGGATCTTGAAGACCCCCTGACTATCGCCGCTTGCGTGAAACACTTTGCCGCGTACGGGGCACCCCACGCCGGCCGCGACTATAACACCGTGGATATGAGCGAACGCTGGCTGCGCGAGTTCTACCTGCCCCCCTACAAAGCTGCGGTGGATGCAGGAGCGCAGACGGTTATGGCATCGTTCAACGAATACGACGGCATCCCGGCCACGGCCAACTCCCACCTGCTTACAGAGATACTGCGCCACGAGTGGGGGTTCGACGGTTTTGTGGTGAGCGATTACACCGGCATAATGGAGATGATTAACCACGGCACCAGCCGCGATTTGGAGGATGCCAGCATACAGGCTCTGAACGCCGGCAACGATATGGACATGCAGAGCGGCGGCTTCTCAGATTTCCTGAAGAAGGCCGTGGAAGAGGGCAAGGTCAGCCGCAAGACCCTGGAAGAAGCTGTGCGCCGCGTGCTCACCGTGAAAGCCCGCCTGGGGCTGTTCCAAGACCCGTTCAGGTACTGCAGCGCAGAGCGTGAGGCGGCCGAGACCAAGACCGGGGCCAATCTGCTCACAGCCCGCACCCTGGCAGAGGAGAGTTGCGTACTGCTCAAGAACGACAACGCCCTGCCGCTGGCAAAGGGTGCACGCATTGCAGTAATAGGGCCTCTCGCCGACTCCGCTGACGACCTGCTGGCCAGCTGGCGCGGCGCCGGCCAGGTGGAAGGCGTCAAGAGCATACTGGACGGCATCAGGGATTATTCTGACAGAATCATATACGTCAGGGGCTGCGAACTTGACGGAGATGTCAAAACAGGCTTTGGCGCGGCCGTAACTGCTGCCCGCAGCGCAGAGGCGGTGATTATGGTGCTGGGCGAATCGTGCGACTGGAGTGGAGAGGCGGCCAGCCGCACATCCATAAGGCTGCCTGAAATCCAGACTGAACTGCTCAAGGCCGTAGCCGCCACCGGCAAACCTGTCACGATTGTACTGATGAACGGCCGTCCCCTGGACCTCAGCGAAGAGAGCGGTATGGCAGACGCCATACTCGAGGCCTGGTTCCCAGGAACCATGGGCGGAGAGGCCGTAGCCCGGCTGCTCTTTGGCGATGCCAGCCCCAGCGGCCGCCTTTCAGTGACATTCCCCCGTACTTTGGGACAGGTCCCCATCTACTATTATGCGAAGAATACCGGCAGGCCATACGTGCACCCCGGCGTCAAATATGAGAGCCGCTACCTCGACTGCGAAAACGAACCGCTCTACCCTTTCGGCTACGGCCTCACCTACACCACTTTCAGCTACGGTAAACCCGAACTCTCCGCCGATAACTTCGGTCCCAAAGGAAGCATCACCGCCAAGGCCACTGTAACCAATACCGGCAGTCGCGAGGGCACCGAGGTGGTTCAGCTCTATCTGCGCGATATGGTGGGCAGCGTGACCCGCCCCGTCAAGCAGCTCAAGGGCTTTGAGCGCGTCACCCTGGCCCCCGGCGAGAGCCGCACCGTGGAGTTTGAAATAACTCCTGAACTTATATCTTTCTGGCGCAAAGACCTGACTTTCGGCCCCGAAGCTGGAGAATTCCGCCTGTTCATCGGGCCCGCATCTGACTGCCAGGAGTACGCAACCTTCACCTACAACGAATAACTTATGAAGCGTCCATTGACGGCGTTTGCCATAGTGCTTATCGCCATAGCCACTTTGACACCGGCCTGCACCCCTAAGCAGGAGAGCGACGAAGCCATCCTGGACCGCATCGAGCAGGCCACCATCAAGTATTTTACAGAATTCGCCGAGCCCAATACCGGAATGGCCCGCGAGCGCAACGATGACGTCCACGGCAATATAGTAACCACCGGCGGCACCGGATTTGGTATGATGGCGATAATCGCCGGCGCCGAGCGGGGTTATTACCCTCGCGAAGAGGGGGAGCGGCGCCTGGAGAAAATCATCTCTTCCCTGGAGCGCATAGAGCGATTCCACGGCGCCTGGGCCCACTGGTACGACGGCGACAGCGGCGAGGCTTATCCGTTCAGCAAATACGACGACGGAGGTGACCTGGTGGAGACGGCCTTCCTTACCGCAGGCATCCTCACAACCCGTCAGTGGACCGGGGACGAAGGCATCAAGGCCCGCTGCGACAGCCTCTGGCGGGGCATAGAGTGGAACTGGTACACACAGGCCACCGACAGCCTCTACTGGCACTGGTCCAAGAACTACGGCTTCAAGATGAACCACCGCATACGCGGCTTTGACGAAACGCTGATTACCTACATTCTGGCGGCATCATCGCCCACTTTTCCCATCACCAGAGAGTGCTACGAGGCGTCGTACAAGACCAGCCCCTACTACTACAACGGCAACGAGTACTACGGCATCCCGCTCACCATCGGGATGCCCTACGGCGGGCCGCTGTTCTTTACCCACTACTCCTTCCTCGGCCTTGACCCTCGCGGCCTCAGCGACGGCCATACCGACTACTTTGAGCGCAACCGCAACCAGTGCCTGATTCACCGCGCTTATGCTATGGACCACCCGGAAAAGCAGCTGGGAGAGGATTTCTGGGGATTCACCAGCAGCGACGACGTCCTGCTGGGCTATGCCGGCCACTATCCCGGCACGCCTGAGGAGAACGGCACGGTGAGCCCCACCGCAGCGGTGTCTTCAATAGTCTATACTCCTGAAGAGAGTATGGCCGTCATCCGCCGCCTGCTCGGCGACAAACGCACCTTCGGCCCCTACGGCTTCTATGACGCAATCAATTATACCCTGCCGGAAGACAGGCAGGTGCTTGAACACTATCTGGCTATTGACCAGGGGCCTGAAGCGGTAATGATAGAAAACTACCGTAGCGGTCTGCTCTGGAACCTTTTCGGCAGCTGCCCTGAAATTGCCGCAGGCCTTGAAAAACTCGGATTTTACTATAACAATTAATACCTGTTCAACCTGATGAAAAAATTTATCCTCACAACACTGATCCTGTTGTCGTTTGCGCTGGGTGCGCAGGCACAATATCAGGTGAAGGGCGTCATCTCGGACGATCTGGGACCGGTTGTAGGCGCCACCGTAATGGAGGTGGGTACGCAGAACGGTACCTCGACCGACTTTGACGGCAACTTTTCCCTGAAAGTCTCGGGGCCGGAATCAATGGTTGAGGTGAGCTGCATAGGCTATGCCACCCAGACCTTCCCGGCCAACAGTGTCCCTTCAAGCATCCTTCTCAAAGAGGATGTCAACTTCCTGGACGAGGTGGTTGTCGTGGGTTACGGCACCCAGAAGTCCAAGGACCTCACCGCACCTATCGTTAACGTCAAGGGTGAAGAACTCTCCCGCCAGACGGCCGCCAACCCGATGAGCGCTCTCCAGGGCAAGGTCAGCGGCGTACAGATTACCCAGAGCGGCGCCCCTGGTGCCGGACCGTCCGTAAAGATCCGTGGCGTGGGCTCCATCGGCGACTATGCCAACCCGCTATATGTAGTTGACGGCGCTTTTATGGACAACATTAACTTTCTCTCCAGCAATGACATCGAGTCTCTTACCGTGCTCAAGGATGCATCGGCAGCTGCCATTTATGGTGTGCGGGCCGCAAACGGCGTCATAATTGTCACCACCCGCAAGGGCGACCTGGGTAAGGTGCGCGTAAGCTACGAGGGCTATGCCGGCTTGCAGGTGCCTACCAACATTATGAAGCTTGCCAATACAGAGCAGTATGTAGAGATGTACAACCTGGTATATCCCGACTCTGCAAAGAATGCAGCCGACTATAACGGCGTCAGCACAGACTGGTATAAAGAGCTGGTACATAACGCTCTCACCCACAGCCATTCACTCGATCTGTCGGGCGGCACTGAAAAGACCAACTACTCGGTGGGCCTGAGCTATTTTTACCAGGACGGTATCATGAACTACTGCACCAACAATTACAACCGTTTTAACCTGCGTGCACGTCTGGACCAGACTATGACTGACTGGCTAAAGATGGGTATCAACACCGTGGTTTCCCGTCACAACCAGCATAACCCCAACTCCGGGGTTTATTACCAGGCTTTTGTGAACCCTCCGGTTTACGGCGTTTACAACGACGCCAACACCGATGCGTATCCTGTCGCTTTTGATTCTCCCCAGCGTTACGGTTACCCCAACTCATACGGTAACCCGGCCGCTTCTGCATATTACACCAACAGCCGCGAAAAAGGTCTGAAGAGTGTGTTCAACATATATGCGGAGGCTACCATCACAGAAAAACTGAAGTTCAAAACTTCCTACAACCTTGACTTCAGCTTTGCCGACCAGCAGAGTTATACTCCTGAACACTTCGTGGGCGGCTCCCAGGGCACTTCAGTATCATCGCTCAACAAGACCTACGCATACGGCACTTATCAGATTTTTGACAACACCCTGACTTTCGCCGACCAGATAGGAGACCACAACTTCTCTGTTATGGCCGGGCAGTCGCTGCGTATGCAGTACAACGGCTGGCTGCGCGGCGTGGTGAGCAACGTGCCAGACTACGACGACCAGGCCCGCTATCTGGTGAACGGTTCTTATAAAAACCAGAATGCGACCGACGGTGCTTCACGCTACAACGGCCTGTCATTTTTCACCCGCGGCACCTACAGCTATAAGGGACGCTATCTGGCAACACTGACATTCCGTGCCGACGGCAGCTCAAAGTACCAGGAGAAATGGGGTTTCTTCCCCTCAATCGGTCTGGGCTGGGTGGTTACCGACGAGCCTTTCATGCAGGGTAACAAGACCTTTGATTTCCTCAAACTGCGCGCCAGCTGGGGTATGCTCGGTAACGATAATGTCCCTGCCAATGACATCAATATTGCCGGCAACTCCGGAGTGGATTCCTCTGCCGTGTTTGGTGACACCCTCGTGGACGGTATCGGAGCTCAGACGGTTTACCAGAATTATCTCAAGTGGGAGGTCGTGACCGAGGCCAACGTCGGTGCCGACTTCGCATTCCTAAGGAACCGTCTCTCCGGCGACATCGACCTCTACTACCGCGTTACCGACCGCGTTGTGTTCCATGCACCCGTGGCCACCGGCGGCGGTGTGGCAACCCTGCTCGCAAATAACGGCAAAGTGCTCAATGCCGGCGTGGAGATGGCCCTCAAGTGGGCCGACAATATCGGCGACGACTTTGGCTACAACCTGGGCTTGAACGCCACCTTCAACCACAACCGCGTGCTCGCACTTGAAGGACGTGACAATATCCCCGGAGCCCTCACCAACGGTGCTTACGCAACCATGACCCAGGTGGGCTACCCCATCGGAGCCTTCTGGGGCTATCAGGTAGACGGCATTTTCAAGAACGAATATGACGCCCAGATGGCCGACGTTACACAACTGACCACCGGCGCAGGATTCTTCCAGTATCACGACTTTGCCGGTAACGAAGACGGCACCCCCGACGGCAAGATTACGGAGGCCGACCGCACATATCTCGGCTCTCCCCTGCCTTGGCTGATGCTCGGTTTTGACTTTGGATTCAATTATAAGAACTGGGACTTCTCTGTGGTTTGCAACTCCAATATCGGCAACAAGATATTCAACAGCAAGCGTCTCAACAAACAGGTGTTTGCCGAGGGCAACTACGACTATGACTTCTATAAGAACGCTTGGCGCAAGGACGCACCCTCCGACACATATCCCACCCCGCGCGTGCTCACAGAGCAGCTGATGGCCCAGAGCAACAGTTTCTTTGTTGAAGACGGCTCTATGTTCCGCATCCAGAACGTCCAGGTGGGATACACCTTCCACAAGGTATTCGGCAGCGGCACCATCCGTGCATATCTCTCTGCACAGCGCCCCCTGACCCTGTTTGGCTATAACGGCTTCACCACCGAGATCGGCGGTTCTCCCACCGCGAACGGCATCGACTCTTCGTCGGTATATCCCATGCAGTCCATCTATTCCTTCGGTATAAACATGAATTTCTAGGGCCATGAAAAAAAGTATCATCATAATACTCGCTGCTTTTGCAGCCATATCCTGCTCCGATTTGCTCGATATCCGCACCGAGGCCTCCATGCCCTCGGCAGGACTGGACTATTCCAAGCCGGAGAACGTGTTCCTTCCCGTGAGCGCCGCCTACGCAAGCATGCGCCTCAGTGAAGGATGGGCACAGAACTATGTCGGCGTGATGGAGATTGTTTCCGACGATGCCGACAAAGGCTCCACAGAAGCCGACGGCCCTACCGTAGCTCAGCTGGACAAGTTCACCTACGGCCCCGACAACAACAATGTTGAGGCAATGTGGAACTATTTCTACAACATCTCTTCTGCCGCAAACTATGCAATAGAATCCATGGACAAGTTTGCCGAGGCCATCACCTCGGAGGCGGGCCGGCAGACTGTGGTGGAGTGCCGGGGCGAGGCCAAGATAATCCGTGCCTACGCATATTTCAACCTGGTGCGCCTGTTCGGCACCGTCCCCATCATTGACCGCACCATGACTGCAGACGAGCTCGCAACGGCCAACGCAAAGAAACCAGAAGAGGTCTATGCCTTTATCTATAAAGATCTGGACGATGCCATAGCCGTGGTCCCCGACTCCCACACAGATTACAAGGGCCGGTATAACAAGTATACGGCCATGGCGCTCAAGGCAAAGGTTGCGCTGTACCGCGAAGATTGGAACGAGGCCGCCAGACTGACTGACCTCATTATCGCCAGCGGCCGTTATTCTCTGATGAGCCGTTTCAAAGATGCTTTCAATGTAGAGAACGAAGGCGGCGCAGAGTCGCTGATGGAGATAGAGAGCTCCGACATGGGCCAGAGCACCGGCGGCATGCCCCTCTGCTATTACGCTTTCATCCAGGGACCCCGTGGCAACAAAGAGCCGTTCCAGGGTTGGGGGTACAAGGTTCCCAGCCAGAATCTTATCGACTTCTTGGACTCCCGTGGCGACAATATCCGCAAAAAAGTGACCCTGCTTGTGCGCGGCGAAACCACCGCTGAAGGGGACGTGGTGATAGAATCCTGCACCAACCCTTACTACAACGGCAAGGTTTATGTACCTACCCGCACCAACAACCGTTCGTACAATGCTTACGGCCTGGACCACAATATGAGGATTATACGATATGCCGATGTGCTTCTGATGTTTGCAGAAGCCATGGCCAATGGAGCCGCAATCGCTCCCACATCCGGCTACACTGCCGATATGGCACTCAACGAGGTGCGCACACGTGCCGGTCTTGCCGCCACAAGCGCCTCCCTGGAGAATATCTACGATGAACGTCGCGCAGAGCTGGCGCTCGAAGAGAACCGCTTCTTTGACCTGGTGCGCTGGGGCAAAGCCGCCAAGGTGCTCGGCCCGCTCGGCTTCACCGCAGGCAAGAACGAGGTGTTCCCGATTCCTTCCGCCCAGCGGCAGCTGAATCCCTTCCTCCCCGCAACGCCCGGATATACCTACTAAACTTAATATCAACCAACTAACAAATCAACAACACAATGAAAAAAGTATTTGTACTTGCACTCGCTGCAATGTTCGCATTCGCAGCTTGCGAAAAGACCCCTAAAGATGACCCTAAAGACACTACTCCCGAGGTAAAGACCTGCGCAGAGAACCTGGTTCTCCACATGCCTTTCGAGGCAGCCGACAACGCTGTAAAGGTTGGCCAGGGTTTCACCTTTGAGAAAAAGGCCGGGGCCGCTGACTTTGGCGAAGGCTATATCGGCAAGGGTTATGTAAACACCGCTGGCAACAACAATGAAGCTTACATGAAGTTCAAACTCGCTGCCGACAACGCCCTAAGCAAGCTTGAAGATGTAACTTTCACCGTCTGGGTCAAGAATATCAAAGATTTCCAGAAGGGTGGCCTCTTCTCCGTTAACGGCAAGCTCTTCCCCACTCAGGACTGGCCTTCTCTGGTTGTTATGTTCGACAACAAGGGTGTTGACGAAGAGACTGGCGTCGAGAGGCAGCAGGTCAACGGCCGCATAATGTTCAAGAAGGCCGACGACAGCGAAACCAATATGTGGCTCGACACATGGGATGCAGCTTTCGCTAAATACAACTCCTGGTTCCAGTTCGCCTATACCTACACTGCATCTACCGGTGCATGGGCACTCTATGTGGACGGCGTCAAGGTTAAGGATGCTGAATTCGGCGACATGATGCCTTGGGGCAAATGCGTTCCTTCTGATGCAAATGCTTTCTATGTAGGTGGTTGGGCATCCTGGATCGAGACCTACGCAGGTGCAGCAGACTGGATGAGCTTCTTCTCCGGCAGCATCGACGAGCTCCGTATCTACAACAAGGCTCTCACCGAGGCCGAGATTCAGGCTCTCCGCAAAGAAGAGGTTGCAATCGCTCTTATGTAATGTTTTTCAGGCGGCAGGGGGAGGGATCTCCCTGCCGTCACTATGAACCGACTTTGTTATATCGCTGCTGCCACCATAGTTATGGCAGTGACCTCATGCGGCCAGCATGTTGGCCCCGAATCACTTCCCAAAGCCATTGTCGTATCCGCCACTATAGATGGTAAGGCTGTTCTCGAGTCAGGCACGGTGAACGGCGTCTCGCTGCAGCCGCAAATCTTACTCAGCTTCTCACGCGAAATACAGTTAGACAAAGTGTCTGTCGCAGCCTGTCTCTCCTTCTCCGGAGGCGAACTTGAAGTACATCTGGATGCCGATGACCCGTCTGTAATGGTTCTTACCCCCAGGAATCCCCTGGGCGAGTTCTCCCCATACAGAATAGGTATTGCCGCTGGCGAAGGCTTCGGCGTAAATTTGGTAGAAGGTTTCACCTTCTCGTTCATAACCGCGCTGGACGACAGCAGGGATGTCTTTTCCAGAATCTCCACCGACGAACTGCTCACCAAGGTGCAGGAGCGCACTTTCGCATATTTCTGGGACTATGCGCATCCCGCCAGCGGACTCGCCCGCGAAAGGCTCGGCAGCGATGAGACAGTCACCATTGGCGGCAGCGGCTTCGGCCTGATGGCCATCCCTGTGGGCATCAGGCGGGGGTTCATCACCCGCGAAGAGGGTGCGGCACGCGCCCTCAAGGTGGTCGGGTTCCTTCAGAACAAGGCGGTGAGATATCACGGCGCATTCCCCCACTGGCTTAACGGCACAACCGGCAAGACCATCGCTTTCAGCACATACGACAATGGCGCCGACCTGGTGGAGACCGCCTTCCTAATGGAGGGGCTGCTCACCTTGCGCGCCTTCTTTGACGGCAGCGACGACACAGAGGCCTCCATCCGCAGCGGCATAACCTCCCTTTGGGAGGCGGTGGAATGGGACCATTTCACCCGCAGCGGGCAGGATGTGCTCTACTGGCACTGGTCGCCCGACTACGACTGGAAGATGAATATGCAGGTGCGCGGCTGGAACGAGGCGCTGATAGTTTATGTGCTGGCAGCTTCGTCTCCCACCCACCCCATTTCGAAAGAGGTTTATGACAAGGGCTGGGCTTCCGGTACCAGAAACCACAGGCAGTTCTATGACATCACCCTGCCGCTGGGTCCCGACTACGGCGGCCCGATGTTCTTTGCCCACTACTCTTTCCTGGGCCTCGACCCCCGCAACCTTAGCGATGCTTACGCCGACTATTGGGAACAGAACGTCGCCCACTCCAGGATAAACCACGCCTACTGCGCTGCCAACCCCAAAGGATATTATGGTTACAGCGACGTCTGCTGGGGCCTCACCGCCAGCGACTATTGGAACGGATATACCGCATCCTCACCCACCAACGACACCGGCACGATAGCCCCCACCGCGGCAATTTCCAGTATGCCGTACACTCCAGACGAATCCTTGGCGGCGATGGAATACTTATATTACAAACTTGGCAACAGGATTTGGGGCGACTACGGTTTCTACGACGCCTTCTCACTGGAACATCAGTGGTTCGCCAAGAGTTACATCGCCATTGACCAGGGCCCGATTGTCTGTATGATAGAGAACTGGCGCACCGGCCTGCTCTGGAACACCTTCATGCGCGATGCCGACATCCGCCGCGGCCTCGAAAGGCTCGGCTTCAGCCACTAGGCAAATTCTGGAACCACAAGAGAGCTTATCAGGCCTGAAGGTACCTTCAGGCCTCTTTTTTTGTATATTTGCAGATTACATTGGCAAAAAACTTATAACTTATTGATACTGTAAAGATGAAAGATTACTTTAAAAGTATGCTCTCTGACGAGGAACTCGCTCAGTTGGAGTATCTCCCCACACTTGCAGATTATGTGACCTGGATTGAGAAAAAATGGCGCGATCTCCCCGCTCTGTCCGACACGGAAAACACCGTTACCTACGGCGAGATGTGCTCTCTTGTGGCACGCAAGCGCGCGTTGCTCAATTCCCTGGGGCTTGCCAAAGGCGATACCGTGGCAATCCTGGACAATTCTACACCCGAGGCAGTGGAGATGTTCCTGGCGGTGACATCCGCAGGATATGTGGCCCTGATGCTCCCCTCTCAGCTGCCCGCTCCCGCCATCGCGGGGTGTTGCGCCAAGTTCAGGGTGAAGGCCCTGGCAGCCGGCAAGGATTTCAAAGATGCCGCAGCCGGCGTTCCGTGCAAAGTGATTGACACGGCAGACTGTGCTGCAGAGGCGGCTCCGGTTGCCACTATAGATAAGAACGATGCCGCCGCAATTTTCTTTACGGGCGGCACAACCGGTGCACCTAAGGGTGCGGTTCTCCCTCACCGTGCACTGATGCGCGGCTCCCTTAACGGCTGCTATGCCCCCACACCGCGTCTGGGCTGCCACGTATATGCGCACGTGCTCCCTATGAGCCACGTGTTTGGCCTGATATGCTCGACCCTCACCCCGCTGCAGATTGGTGCCAAGTGGGTGGCGTGCCCCAATATCAAGGATACTATCTCCAAGCTCCCGATGATTCAGCCGACTTGTATGGTGGCAGTGCCGGGCATCTGCGAGATAATGTCGGGCCTGGTAAAGATGTACAGCCCCAAGTTCTTAGGCGGCCGCCTGAAGTATATCATTTCTGGCGCTGCAAATGTCCCGCCCAAGTTGATTGCAGAGTTTGATACCTATGGCGTGAGCCTCTTTGAGGGCTACGGAATGACCGAGGGCGCAAACCTGACTTCAGGAAATATCGATGTCAAGGAGCGTCCGACTTCAGTGGGTAAGATTTACCCGGAGCAGGAGGTCAAGGTGGTTGACGGCGAACTTTGGTATCGCGGCGACAATGTGTTCCTGGGCTATTATGGCGACCCTGAAAAGACAGCAGAGACACTCACAGAAGACGGTTGGGTTAAGACGGGCGACCTGGTGCGCTTTGACGAGGACGGCTATATGTATATCGTGGGCCGCATCAAGAACCTGATTATCCTCTCCAACGGAGAGAATGTGAGCCCTGAGAGCATAGAGGAGCCGTTCTATAAGTGCAGCAAACTGCGCGACTGCCTTGTGAAGGAGGTAGAAGAGGACGGACGCAATGTGATAGCGATAGAGATTTATCCCCGTATAGAGGAGTTTGGCGAGACCCCCTGGGAGGATGTAGTCAAGTATTTTGAGAATCTGGTAGATGAGGTGAACGCTACGCTGCCCACCACCCACCGTGTGACTAAAGTCACCGTCCGCAAAGATGACTTCAAGCGCAACGGAGCAATGAAGGTATTACGTAATCAATAGAGTATAAGCTATGGCAAGAATAGATATTTTTGAATCTCTGAAAGATATAGTCTGGCAAATACGCCCCTCGATTGATCTTACCAGGATAGATGAAGATTCCCAGATGGTGCGTGACTTGGGCCTTGACTCACTTACAATCCTGCTGGTGAGCCTGGCGCTGGAGAACAAATACGGATTCAAGTTTGAGGGTTCTCCCCGCTTTGAAACGGTAAAAGAGGTGATTGATTATATAGAGAAAGTATGTCAGTAGAAATAGTCCGGGTTGCCAACCGCCGCCAGCTTAAGACATTTATCACATACCCCGAAAAGCTCTATAAAGATTGTCCCAACTGGGTTCCTGCCCTCCAGGGTGACGAGTATGACACCTTCAATCCCGCCAAGAACGGAGCATACGACTTCTGCGAGGCAGATTGCTTTCTGGCGTATAAGGATGGCCGTATTGCGGGTCGTGTGGCGGCGATAATCAACCATAAGGCCGATGACCGTGAAGGTATCGTGCGCTTTGGCTGGCTTGATTTTGTAGAGGATGAGGAGGTGCTGCGCACCCTGATAGAGACTGTGCAGGCCTGGGGCAGGGAGCGCGGCCGGAGCGAAATCCGCGGCCCCTGGGGATTCACCGATATGGACAAGGAGGGGCTGCTCACAGACGGTTTTGACCATCTGAGTCCTTTCACCTGCCTTTACAACTATCCGTACTATGGCCCTATGCTGGAGAAACTGGGATTTGAGAAGGAGGTCGACTGGACCCAGCGCTATTTGGAGGTCTCTCCCCAGCTGCCGCCTATGTTCCAGTATGCGCCACTGGTAGAGCAGCGGTTTGGGGTGCACACAGTCACAGGCCTGAGTATGCAGGCTATGTGCCGCCGGTACGGGATGGAGATATTTCACGCCTACAATGAGGCCTTTGCTCCATTGGAGGGTTTTTCTCCCCTGACCGACAAACAGATAAAGAACTATCTGAGAACATACGTGCCTATTCTGGATAAGGATTTCGTGGCGGTGGTGGTTGATAAGGACGACCGCCCTGCGGGATTCCTGTTCTGCGTGCCGTCGCTCTCCAAGGCGGTAAAGAAGGGCAGGGGGAAGTTGTTCCCGTTCGGCCTCTTTCATATCTTGAGGGCCCTGCGCCACAACGACACCCTGGAGGCGCTGCTGATAGGTGTCCTGCCTGAGTATCAGGCTTGCGGAGTCCCTGTGCTGATGTTCAAGCATATCCACGAAAACTGCATCCGCAGGGGTATCAGGAGCATCATCTTCAATCCTCAGCTTGAAGAGAACTATAAGGTACAGTCGCTGTTCGGGGAGTATAAGACGATTCCATTTATGCGCAGACGCGCATACAGGAAGACATTCTGAGTTTGCTACAACACGTTATTACAAAGGCCCCGGCGCTCAGCACCGGGGCCTTTGTCTTGCAGCTACTTATTAAAGGTTACGGTTAATCTTTAACAGGACGTATAGACTGACCGAAGAATCTGCAGTAGCTTGTGTGGAATAGACTGTACGAGTCTAAGGATGTACACCATCCGTAGTCAGAAGTTGTACCGAGCGAAGAAGACCAGTAGAGGCCGACAGCGCCGGTATCCTCGAGGTCGGTTTCAAACCAACTGCCGGCAGCAGGCAGAAATATGCTGTTGTGGTTAGGACCGGTGACAAGCCTGCCGTTGACTCCGTTCAGGGTGGTCCAGGTCCAGTCGCATTCAGTCATCAGCTCTGTCCATTCATCGTCGGTAGGCATACGCCAGCTACTCCCCCAATTGGCATAAGCGGCATCATCCTCCGCTTCAAGGACAGTCTTGTTGTCCACGATGCCGAAAGAATTGCTTACGCAATACTTGGTCTGGGTATTGTAAGAGCCTTCGCACCAGGTGTATGTCCCCCAGCTATATCCGGTTTTGCCGTCTTTCCAAGCGAGAGGTGCCAGGCTGCTGTAATACGGTTCTGTCTCAGCCCAGGCGAAATAATCGCCGTATTCTTCAGGAGCGTCCGCACCGATGTTACAGGTTGCCCACTTCAGGCCGGAGGTCAGGCCGAGATCAACATACTGATGCTCGTCGGCCGCAGCGCCCTCGATTGTCACCGCTGGCATCCTGAGGAGGTTGGAGCGGGTGATGGTCTGAGCTTTATTGGTTTTAATCTCCGTCTGGTTGTCCTGGCTGTCGGTAACGGTTACGGTGAAGCCCTTGGTCATTGTCACAGGCGGAAGGGCGATGATGAAAGCAGTTGCGGTTTCCTCTTCAAGCTGGACACCGTCGCCGCAATCCAGAGTCACGGTACTGGCTGCAGCATCTGTCAGTTTGATGGAGGGCAGGTCGGTGTTAGAAACGGTAATCTCCGCTGCGCCGCAGAGTTTCTCGTTGTTATTGCCGGTTACGCTGATCGAGGTTATGGCGGCATTGCCTTTTAAAAGGAGTTTGAGACCGCCGATAACGTTCTTGAACAAGAGCTCATTGTCAAGAGCCGAACTTGTGACTGCTACCATCGGGAAGGCTCCGTTACCAAAGCTCTCCAAGGCACAGTTCTGGGTTGCGGGAAGCGATAAGTCGCTGATGACATACGCCCCTTGGCCCTTTCTGGCGATTCCCGCACTGGCTGCGTAAGGATAAAATGCAACGTTGACAGGCAACTCCCCTCCGGCGACGAAGCCGGGACTTGTAACCCGGTACAATGTTGCAGATGTTTTGCCATCTGAATCATCGGAGACCTGGTAGCGTTCATTGATGGTGCTGCCTGAGAACATACTCACCTGGTCGCCCTGTTTCCAGAGGACTCTGCCCCCATTGCCCATGGATGTCTTGGTGTCAACGGCAGCTGCATCGTCAGCTATAGCCTCCATAGTGGCGGTAAAGACAACTGCCTGTCGGTTGTCGGCGGAGGCAGCACTGTCTGCATCAACCTTGTGGCAGCTGCTTATCAAGAGCGGAACCAGAAGGGCTGATAATATGATTCTTTTCATGGTAAAACTGCTATTTACCCTGTTCTACCATTCGCCCTGGGTCTCGGTCACCTTTTCAGTTTCGCTGCCGCAGATTACGCCCTGAGCGCCCACAGAAAGAACTACGCATACAGGAGCGTTGTAAACACTGGTTTTCATTGTCTTTTTCATATTTTAAAGTATTAAATAATGGTTTTTACATAACAGGACGGACAGAACGGCCGTTGAAGCGAACCCCCTGGTAGAAATACAGGAATTCCTGCTGGGAGATATAATCGAAATACATATAATTCGAATAGATAGGCTGACTTGTATTGAAGGAAGATGACATATAGTAGCCTCCGGTACCGGTAGCGGCGAGAGTTTTGTCGTGAATGGTTCCGGCAGCAGGGAGGAAAATGCTGTTGTTGTTGATCTTGCTTTTGACAAGGCGCCCGCTTACTCCGTTCTGAGTGGTTCTGGTCCAGGTACAATTACTCAGCAGTTCCTTCCACTCCGCTTCGGTAGGTGTGCGCCAGCTACCGCCCCATTCTGCGCGGGCAGCATCGTCAGCCAGATCCAGAACTGTTTTATGGTCGGTCGGGTTGTACTTGGTCATATTATAGTCATACGCGTTAATTGCTTCGCACCATCTGTATGAGGTCCCGGTGTATCCGCTGGTTTTGCCGCTTTTCCAGGTCAACGGGTTCAGGCTGCTGTAATAGGTGGCCGTTTCACCCCAGGCGTAATAATCGCCATACCCCTCGGGAGAGCTTGCGCCGAGGTTGCAGGTTGCCCACTTGACGCCGGACGGGAGTCCCAAATCGACATAGGCGTGGGTTGAGGGATTTACCGTCACTGTGCAGACAGCAGTCTTGCCGCCATTCACGGTAGTTGCGGTAATCGTAGCCGTGCCGGTAGCCATACCCCTTACTGTACCGTTGTTATCGACGGTAGCGATGCCGGTGTTGCTTGAGGTCCATACAGCGGCCTTGTTTGTGGGGTTGGCGGGAGAAGTTATGACTGTGAGAGTTTCTGTATTGCCGGCCTCGATGGTCAGGCTGGTCTTGTTGAGTCTCATACTGACGACGGGAATGATGGCCTCGTCGTAAACGGGGCGGATAGACCGCCCATAGTAGCGCCAGCCCCTGCTGACGCTGCTGGCTGAACTCGAGCTGAAGCTCACGCGCATCGAATATCTCGGGTCGTCTGTATGGAGAGATGCGGCCCAGTAGTTGCCCCAGTCGCCGGTATCGGTACTTGTTGTATTGTTGCTTACCCAGCATCCGGCGGCGGGAAGGAATATGCTTTTACCATTAGAACCGCTGACCAGGCATCCGTTCACCCCGTTCTGGGTGGTCCAGGTCCAAGTGCAGTTGGTTATCAGCTCTGCCCACTCGGCATCTGTCGGCGTACGCCATTTGCCTCCATCAAGTTTCTGTGCCGCATCGTCTGCGTAATTGTAGCCGCTGAATGCCGTTTTGTTATCCACATCGCCATTTGCACTCTTGTTGTTGTACCTGGTCAATGTAGTGTTGCTGCCCTGGCACCAGGTGTATGACGCCCAGTTGTATCCGGTCTTGCCGTCCTTCCAGGTCAACGGATCGAGGCTGATGTAATAAGGCTCCAGGTCTGCCCACGCGTAATAATCTCCGTAATCCTCGGGTGAACTTACAAAGCCGTCTTTACCCAGGTTGCGGGTCGCCCATTTCAGACCGGAAGGGAGTCCCAGGTCAACGTAGTCGCTGGTGGGTTCAGGTTCGGGCTCAGGCAGCGTTCCGACATAATTCACAGCCGGCATCTTGAGCAGGTTGGAGCGGGTTATGGTCTGCGACTTTGTGGTCTTTATCTCCATAGACGCGCCATCGGAATCGGTCACCGTTGCCGTGAATCCGCCGGTCATTGTCATCGGCGGAAGGGCAATGATAAAGGAAGTCTCCGTTGTCGTGTTAAGTTGTACGCCCGAGCCGCAATTCAAGGTTACGGTTGTGGCTGATGCATCGGTCAGGCTGACGGCAGGAGTGGTGGCAGCTGAGACCGACACGACCGCTGCGCCGCAAAGTATCTCATTGTTGTTCCCGGATATAGATATCGAAGAAATCGTGGCCGTACCTTTGAGCTGGAGCTTCACTCCTCCGAGCACGTTCTTGAACTTGAGATTGTAATCGTTCGTTGAACTTGTAGCAGCCGCCATAGGGAACGCCCCGTTAGCGAAGCTTCCATCCGCGTATGTCTGGGTAGCAGGCATCGCTATGTCGCTGATGGCGTACACGTCCCCTCGCCTGGCTATTTCTGCGGTCGCCGCATAGGGATAAAAAGCGACGTTGACCGGTATTTCTCCGCCGGCGACGAAACCGGGACTTTCTACCATGTTCAGCGATGCCGATGTCTTGCCGTCGGAGGCATCGGTCACCTGATAATGCTCGTTGATGGTGCTCCCCGCAAAGATACTCACCTGGTCCCCGCCTTTCCAACGCACGTTGCCTTCTTTGTCCATAGATGTCCTGGTCTCGACAACGGCGGCGTCCTCAATGGCTTCCATGGTGGCGCTGAAAACCGCAGCCTGCCGGTCGCCTCCTGATACGGCATCTTCCGGCTCCACTTTCCGGCAACTGCATATCGCCAACGCGGCAATAATGACCGTTAATAAATATCTTTTCATAATGCACGGTTAATCTATGACGGGACGGATTGTGTATCCGTATTGGCGGGGCATGTGCTCATCTTCGCTTATAGATGAATCGCTGAGTGTAACCATATATGCGGCGGTAGGGTAACCCGTATTGAGGGAGGCAGACCAGTACTGGCCTTGCCCCCAGTTGTAGTAACTGACATAACTGCGGGTTCCGGCGGCCGGCAGGAATATGGTGTTGCCGTTGGGCCCGGTGAATTGAGTGCCGGACACTCCGTTACGGGTAGTCCACTTCCATGTGCATTTTGTTCTGAGCTCTGTCCACTCTGCATAGGTCGGTGTCCGCCAGTTGCCTCCGAAATTCTGTCTTGCAGCATCGTCCACGTAGCCGTAATCGCTGAATGTGGTTTTGTTGTCCACAGTACCCTTTGTACTCCAAGTGTTATATCTGGTAAGTGTGACCAGCGCATCATCTCCTCCGCTGCCCCATTTGTATGAATCATTATTGTAGCCTGTCTTGCCTGAACGCCAGTTGGTGCAGGGGGAATCCTGCGAGTGGCCGCTCGTATAATACGGCTCCGTTTCGCCCCAGGCGAAATAATCGCCATAGCCTTCCGGAGTACTTGCGCCGACATTGCAGGTGGCCCACTTCACGCCGGACGGGAGGCCAAGGTCAACATAGGCATGACCGTTCGTGCCGTCGTCACCGGAGGGATTCACCGTCACAGTGCAGACTGCCGTCTTACCGCCGGTCTTTGAAGTTGCGACAATTATCGCCGTGCCGGCGGAGAGCGCCGTCACGGTGCCGCCGGCATTGACTGTGGCGATGGCAGTATTGCCTGAACTCCAGGCGACCGACTTGTTTGTGGCGCCGGCGGGATTGACAGTAGCCGAGAGCGTCTCGGTATCGCCTATGTCGAGCGTTATGCTTACTTTATTGAGACTCAAGCTGCTTACGGCAACGATGCCTTCTTCGCACACGGGACGGATCGACCGCCCATAATAGCGCCAGCCCCTGCTGACAGCCTGTGCTTCGCCTGAACTGAAGCTGACTTTCTCCGCGTAGCTCGGGATTGCCATGTGGAGGGAAGACGACCAATAATTGCCATAGCTCCCTAAGTTGGCGATGTTCACGCCTGTCCTTGTCCCGGCGGCGGGGAGGAAGATGCTTTTTCCGTTGGTGCCGGTGACGACTCTGCCTTTCACGCCATTCTGCGTTGTCCATGTCCAGGTGCAGTTGTCTATCAGTTCCTGCCACTCTTTGTCGGTCGGTGTACGCCATTTGCCACCATAAATCTGCCTTGCCGCATCGTCGGCATAATTGAAACAGCTCAGCTCCGTCTTGTTGTCCACAGTACCGTTTGCACTAAGGTGGTTATACTTGAGCAGTGAAGTATCGCTGCCGTTGCACCACTTGTACGAAGCCCAGTTATAGCCGGAGCTCTTGCCGCTTTGCCAGGTCAACGGATCGAGGCTGCTGTAATATGTAGATGTCTCTCCCCAGGCGAAGTAATCGCCATACTCCTCAGGGCTGCTTGCTCCAACGTTGCAGGTAGCCCACTTCAATCCTGAAGGGAGACCCAGGTCAACATAATCGTGGCCGTTGGAGCCGCCACTTGCAGGATTCACCGTCACCGTGCAGACGGCAGACTTTCCGCCGTTCTTTGCTGCAGCGACAACTGTTGCCGTGCCGGTGGAAAGAGCCGTCACCATGCCGTTGGCATCCACGGTAACGACATCGGTGTCGCTGGAACGCCATGCGACCGCCTTGTTTGTGGCGCCGGAGGGAGTGACCGTGGCCGTCAGCGTCTCGGTATCACCGACAGTCATTGTGGTGCTGGCTTTATTGAGGCCCACGCTGCCCACTGGAGTGATGTCTTCATCTGTTACGGGACGGATTGACCTGCCGTAATAGCGTGAACCCCTGCTGGTGCTCTGAGCAGCATTTGACCTGAAATTGACCTTCTCCGCGTAGCTTGAGTTTGCAGCGTGGAGAGAAGAAGTCCAATAGTTGCCCCAGACTCCTGCATCAGAGAGGTTCCCTTCTGTCCTTGTCCCTGCGGCGGGGAGGAAAATGCTGTTGCCGTTGGGCCCGGTGACAACCCTTCCGTTCACACCGTTTTGCGTGGTCCATGTCCAGGTGCAGTTGTCTATCAGCTCCTGCCATTCATCTGCTGTGGGCATACGCCAGCTGCCCCCGAGGGCCTGGCGGGCAGCATCGTCCGTGTAGTCGTAATCGCCTAACGAAGTCTTGTTGTCCACCGTACCGTTTGCACTGAGGTGGTTATACCGGGTCATTGAGGTTGCACTGCCGCCGCACCATTTATAAGAAGCCCAGACATAGCCGGAACTGCTGCCCGTACGCCAATTGCTGCAAGGATTGTCCTGGCTGTGGCCTTCAGTGTAATAAGGCTCCGTTTCGCCCCAGGCATAATAATCTCCGTATCCCTCCGGTGAATCTGCGCCCAGATTGCACGCGGCCCATTTCACACCCGAGGGCAGGCCCAGGTCAACATACTCGAATTCGGGTTCCGGTATGGTCCCGACATAATTCACTGCCGGCATCTTGAGCAGGCTGGAGCGGGTGATGGTCTGTATTTTAGAGGACATTATCTCCATCGAGGCACCTTCCGCATCGGTCACTTTTGCGGTGAAGCCGCTGAGCATCGTCATGGCAGGCAATGCAATAATAAACGATGTCGCCGTCGTCGGGTTCAGCTGAACTCCGGTGCCGCAATCGAGGGTAACGGTCATGGCACACGCATCTGCATTGTCGTCGGTACAATCGTCGGGAAGGCTCAAAGCGGGTGCGGTTCCGTTGGCAACCGTCACTGCCGCCTCACCGCAGAGGACCTCTCCGTTGTTGCCGGTAATGTTTATTGAAGTGATTTTGGCCGTACCCTTGAGCTGGAGCTTCAATCCGCCGAGAACGTTCTTGAACTTGAGGTTATAATCTCGCGTCGAACTTGTAACAGCCGTCATGGGGAACGCCCCGCTTCCAAAGCTTTCTTCTGCATAGTATTGGGTTGCAGGAAGAACTATGCCGCTGATGATATATGAGGCCCCGTCCTTTGCTATTTCTGCAGCAGCCGCATACGGATAGAATGCAACGTTGTTATCAATCTCCCCGCCGGCAACGAATCCGGGGCTTTCAACCCTGTTCAGTGCAGCCGCTGTCTTGCCGTCGGACGCATCGGTAACCTGGTAGTGCTCGTTGATGGTGCTGCCGACAAAGATGCTAACCTGGTCACCGCTTTTCCAGAGCACGTTGCCATCGGTATCCATAGAGGTTTTCGTCTCCACGGGGTTTCCGTCTTCCATCACTTCAATAGTTGCGCTGAAGACCGCGGCTTTCTGTTTGTCTGCCTGTGTGAGGATTTCCGGCTCAGCCTTCTGGCAACCGAAGATGGCGAACACCGCCAGGAGGCCTAATGTTAAGCTTCTTTTCATATGAAAAAGTACTTCGTTTTTTAATATAGGGTTAATGATATCTTGCCGACAAAAAGCCAAGATTTGCAAATGTAGATAAATACTTTAGTAATTGCAATACTGTGGATTCACAATAAGCAATGGCTAAAGGATTTGTCAGGGATTCAGCAGAAAATGGGCTAATGTCCTGTCTGCCAGATGTCAATCCGTGGGGGCATCGACATCCGGGAGGAAGGCTTGCTTGAGGCGGTTTTCCAGGCGGTTGTGCTTGATTTGCTCTTTCTTGGCAGAGATGAGTTCCTGGTATTTGTTGTAAACTGAGTCCACAACCGTGTCCCAGTCCAGATAAAGCTGTTCGCGGGCGGCGGCACATATGCGGCGGTAGCGCCCTTCATCGGCCAGTATGGATTCGACAGTGTCGGCGAAAGCCTCTTCTGTGGGGTCAGACATCAGCGCGTTGACGCCGTCTGTAACGGTGGCGGAGGTACGGGAACCGCGCAGAAAAACGGTGGGGGTACCCTGGCAGGCCGCCTCTATCTGTACCAGCGAATTGGCGTCGTACATAGATGGGAAGAGTAACAGTTTTGCACGGGAATAGAGATCCTGCAATTGTTCGCGATTATTGAGGCCGGCCATTATCACCTCTTTCTCAAGGCCAAGCGAGGCCACAAGTGCGGAGAGCTTGTCTTCGTCCTGGCCCTGTCCGGCAAAAATCATTTTGAAGGATACGCCCCGGTCTTTAAGAAGCCGGAGGGAGCGCACCGTAAAGTCGATGTTCTTCAAGAAGTTGATGCGTCCGACAAACAGGAATACAGTTTCTTCCGGAGCGATGCCCAAGCGCCGGTTGACGCGCTCTGCGGCCGCTGCCGGGTCGTCCACCTGGATATGGTCTGTGGCGTTGAGCATCACCTTGCAGGGGGCCGCAAGGCCGTATTCGTCCACATACAGCTCTTTGATAGCGGGATTCACGGCCCAGCACTCGTCACAGGAGTTGAAGGTCATCATCAGGGTGTTCATAGCCATCTTTATGGTAGGTTCCAGCTTGAACGACCGTTCGAAATCCTGCCGGTACTGGGAATGCAGGGTGGCGACGGCCGGCACCTGATGCATCTTGGCGTACAGCGTTCCCGCCATTCCTACTGCAAAAGGGGAGTGGATGTGGACTATGTCCAGTCCGCTCTTTATCAGGGGAAGATTGAAAGCGGGGTCGGCCAGCGGCAGGGGCAGGGAGTAATCCGCCCCGGGAATGGGCAGCGATGAGCAGCGGAAAATCCTGTAAGGATACTTTGTGTCCTCTGTTTTATCGTATCCCTTGATATCGGGACAAAACACTGCCACCTCGCATTTTTTTGCGAGGCGGCGTGCGTAATTGTCAACTACTTTGATGACACCGTCCACCATCGGGTAGAAGGTGTCAATAAAAAGCCCAACTTTCATACAAGGTGGTTATTTCCAGAAAGGAAGGTCCTCCAGGTTGCAGATAGTGCCGCCGTAGATGTTCTTTATGTATTCGAGAGCGCCCTGGTAAGCCTCTTCAGATGTGGTATCGGTGGTTTCGCGCGGAACAACGATGTCAAAGCCGCGGAAGAAAGCGTCGGCACTGGTATGGCGGCAGCAGCAGTCGGCCTGCCATCCGGTGATGACGACAGTGTCCACGCCAAGTTCGCGAAGCACGCGCTCCATAGTGGTCTCAAAGAAGCCGCTGTAGGTCTTCTTGGGGATTACATAGTCACCGCTCTGGGCTTTGAGCTCGTCAATAATCTCAGCTCCCTTTGTACCCTCTACTGCGTGGGAACCCCATACGCGGAACTCCTTGTCAATCTCAGGGGTATGGCAGTCGTTCGCATAAATCACCGGAACTCCCGCTTTGCGAGCCTTTTCGCAGAGCTGCTTGATGGGCTCAATGATGTGATGAACTCGCGGGTCTGCAATGGGGCCCGTCACAAAATCGTTGAGCATATCAACGACAATTACTGCATACTTCTTCATTTTAGTAGAATAAAGTAGGTTAATAATGATACGACAGAAAGTTGTTGCAAATATAAAGCCGTTTTGTAATTTTAACTAAATTTGACTCTGTAAAACGTAACGGTGTATGAGTGAGAAAGCAGTTGTCCCCAGGCCGGATTGGGCTTTTGATGTGGATAAAGTAGTGTCGGCCAAATTTCCCGGGAAAAAGATACCCAAATGGATTACCAACTGGATAAAGAGGTTCATCCATCAGGATTTCCTGAACGTTATGGCTACCAAGGGGTATGAAGGCACCGACTTTTGCTCGGAGAGCGTCAAGTATCTGGACGTTACCCTGGATGTCCACGGGTTGGAGAATGTGGTGGTTCCGGAAGGGGCAAGGATGACGTTTGCCAGCAACCACCCGCTGGGCGGCGTGGACGGCGTTGCTGTTGCCGGTGTAGTGGGCGAGAAATTCGGTCCCAATGTACGCCTGATGGTGAACGACTTCCTGATGGCGCTCAAAGGGCTGGCCCCCATCTGCATCCCCATCAACAAGACCGGTGGACAGGCCCGTAACCTTCCCGCGCTCATCAAGGAGGCGTATCAGTCGGACAACAATATGGTGGTTTTCCCCGCAGGCCTCTGTTCCCGCAAGATAAAGGGGAAGATCCAGGACCTCCCCTGGACAAAAAATTTCATACAGATGAGCCGTGCCACCGGACGCTGGATTGTGCCGGTGCATTTTGAAGGACGCAACAGCAACCGGTTCTACAATGTGGCCAACATCTGCAAGTTTCTAAAGTTGAAATTCAACTTTGCGATGATTTTCCTCCCCGACGAGCTTTATCGCAACCAGCACAAGACATTCAAGATTACATTCGGCAAACCTATCCCCCCGGAGACGTTTGATGGCAGCAAGACTCCTGCCGAGTGGGCGGCGTGGGTCCGTGAACAGGCATATTCCCTTTAGCTATGGAAAAGATTATCGATCCCGTAAGCATCGACCTTCTGGAGACGGAACTCACCCCCGCCAAGATGTTGTGTGAAACAAACAAGGGCGGGAACCTGATATATGTAATAGATGCCCACGACTCGCCAAACGTGATGAGGGAGGTGGGCCGCCTGCGTGAGATATCGTTCCGCGGGGCGGGCGGCAGCAGCGGCCTGAGCATAGATATCGACGAGTTTGATACGATGGATGTCCCCTACAAGCAGATTGTGGTGTGGGACCCGGAGTCCAAAGCGATCCTGGGCGGTTATCGTTATATACTTGGCCCGGACGTGAAGTTTTATGACAACGGTCAGCCCCGCCTGGCCACCGCGCATATGTTCCACTTCAGCGACACCTTTATCAAGGAATACCTGCCGCACGTTATGGAGCTGGGGCGCAGCTTTGTAACCCCGGAATACCAAAGCTCCAAAGCCGGGGCAAAGGCCCTTTATGCTCTTGATAATCTGTGGGATGCAATCGGAGCTGTGGTTAACGAGCACCCCTCCGTCATCTATTTCTTCGGGAAGATGACGATGTATCCCTCATACGACCGTCCTTCCCGGGACCTAATCCTCCACTTCCTTTGGAAGCATTTTCCCGATCCGGAGGAGCTGGTACGTCCCATAAAGCCGGTGATGCCAGAAACCAACGCCCGCCTGATGGATCTGATACTCAAAGATGTCGACTTCAAGGAAGACTACCGCAACCTCAAGGAGGCGGTGCGTAAACTGGGTACAAACATACCGCCGCTGGTAAACTCATATATGAACAGTTCCCCTTCTATGAAAATGTTTGGTACTGCTATCAACGACGAGTTTTCCGATGTGGAAGAGACAGGAATTATGGTATGTTTCAACGAGATGTATCCGGAAAAGCGCGACCGTCACACCGCCGCCTCCCTGGGGCAGTGGGTGCGCAAGGTGCGCCAGCGTTTCCCCAAGCTCTCAAACGAGGCAATGGAACGGCTCAAAGCACGCCGGCATTCCCGCAAGACGGCCATTTTCGAGAGATTCAAGCTGAGGAAAAATAAATAATTATATATTTGCGGCCGGAATTTCCAACTGTTTATGGAGAATATACTTACCGGCACGGGCATAGCCCATTCCATTTTGCTTTTTGCCGCTGTAATCGGCGGCGGTTTGTATCTGGGGCGGTTCAAAATCAGGGGGATATCCATAGGTACCACCTGGATATTGTTCGTGGGTATCATATTGAGCCATTTCGGACTCCGCAGCGACCCTACGGTGCTGTCGTTTATGAAAGATTTCGGACTGATCCTGTTTGTCTTTTCAATAGGTTTGCAAGTCGGGCCGGGCTTTTTTGCCTCGTTCAGGAAGGGGGGCGTAAAACTCAACCTGCTGGCGATACTGCTGGTATCGCTGGCGGTGGCTGTCACCGTAGTGTTGCATCTTACCACCGGATTGGACTTTGTGACTCTCACTGGCGTTATGTCGGGTGCGGTGACCAACACTCCCGGGCTGGGTGCTGCCCAGCAGACTCTCTCCGGAGCGGTAAATGCCCCTGTGGACAGTTCTGTGATGGCATCAGCTTATGCCGTAACCTATCCAATCGGAGTGCTGGGCGTAATCGTTATGCTCCTGCTCTTTAAATCGCTGTTCAAGATAGATCTGGAAAAGGAGAAGGCCATTCTGGACGAGATGCACGACACCGGCGAAACAGCCCGCCGTATGCATTGCCAGGTGAGTAATCCCGCTGTGTTTGGCAAGACCATCTCGCAAGTGACGGCCAATATGGGCGATGGTTTTGTGGCTTCAAGAATCCTCCACGACGGTGAAATCTCCGTTCCCGGGCCGGAGACAGTGCTTCACGAAGGGGACAGATTGCTTATCGTCACAGACCACAAGGATGTGGATACTGTCCGCATAATCTTTGGCAAAGAGGTTCCGATGCATCAGCAGGACTGGCAGAAAATGGACTCCAATATGGTGTCCCGCCGTCTCTCCATCACAAAATCTTCCCTCACCGGCAAACATCTTTTTGAACTGGGATTCAGGAAAAACTACAATGTCACCGTTACGCGCGTGATACGTTCCGGTATCGAGCTGGTGGGCAGACCAGGCCTGAGACTTCAGGTGGGTGACAGCATCCAGGTGGTCGGTACTGAAGAGAACATCCAGCTGGTAGCCCAAATCGTGGGCAACAAGCCGGAAACGCTTACTCATCCCAATCTGGTGCCGATATTCTTTGGTATTGCCGTGGGTGTGATTTTTGGCAGTATCCCCTTGACCATTCCGGGTATCCCCCAGCCAATAAAACTGGGTCTGGCCGGCGGTCCGCTATTGATTGCCATCCTGCTGGGATACTTCGGCCCCAAGCTTAAGATTACCACATACACCACCGTGAGCGCCAATATGATGATTCGTGAGATAGGCATATCCTTCTTTATGGCGGCGGTCGGCCTGGACGCCGGACGCACTTTTGTGGGCAGTCTCGCCACAGGAGGTTATTGGTGGATACTTTACGGCGCCCTTATCACCCTGATACCGGTGGCGGCCGTCATACTACTGGCAAGAATTGTCCTCAGGCTCGATTTCTATGAGATCTGCGGCCTTGTGGCGGGCGGCACCACAGACCCTGCGGCGCTCTCGTTTGCCCAGAGCCAGTACGGCACCGACTACACCTCCGTGAACTACGCTACTGTTTACCCCCTCACTATGTTCCTCAGGGTGCTTGCAGCTCAGCTGTTGATACTGGCGGCACTATAATATATCTGTATGGAGACAGTTTCTGACTATAAAAAGGGGCTTGCGCAGCATCTTATGAAGATATGCCGCAGCAAGGCCCTCCTTGGCGGCGAATTGCTTCAGACTCCCGATCTGGACGATAAATGGCAGTCTATGGCTCCCGAATTCCTGGCCGACGCCGTTCCGGAATTCAACGGTTATCCAGAAGTGGTGCTCGCCTGGGCGGCATATCTGGGCACAGCTGTCGCCTGGTGCTGGGACACCGACTGGATGCAATATTCCTCCAAGGATTACAAGTTTTTCTGCGGCGAGAAGGGGTTCGACTATATGGACGAGCACATCACGGAGCACCTGCTGGGTATGCCACTGGGCAGCAAAGAGGCCGAGACCCTGGCCTCCAGGATGCGCTCCCTGGCAGATGAGGCCTACAGCTATCTGATGCACGCCGGTCTCGAAGCCGGCAGCACAGCCGCTTTCCAGGCCGTCCTGGCCACGATAGACACCCTTTTCACTCTCGCAGCTTCCATTGGGCTCCACACCCTCGGCTACAAATTGCAACCACTATAGTTTTTTACATTCCTGTAATGGACTGACAATAACTTTTGACGGTTGACCACTGACCACAAAAAAATCACAAAAAAGCCGCATCTCTGCGGCCGGCGCTTTGCGACGCAAAGGCTTAGAGGAGAGCCCTAATGATACCGGGCTCCGCCAGAGCCCGCCAAGCACAAGAAAAGAGACGGTGATTTGCCGTCTCTTTTCTTGTGGTCCCAGCAGGGCATGATCCTGCGACCCCCTGATTATGAGTCAGATGCTCTAACCAACTGAGCTATGGGACCGTTTCCGGTGCAAATATATGCAAACTATCCGGAACTAGTAGTGTGTCAGCCTTCTTTTCTTATGACTAATTGACCTTAATCTCTACGTCCACACCGCTGGGAAGTTCGAGGCGCATCAGCGCATCGATAGTCTTGGGGTTGGAAGAGTAGATGTCAACCAGGCGACGGAAAGAACTGAGTTCGAACTGCTCGCGGGCTTTCTTATTGACGAAAGTCGAGCGGTTGACAGTGAAGATCTTCTTGTCTGTAGGCAGGGGGATAGGACCACTGACAACAGCGCCGGTGCTCTTGACTGTCTTTACGAGCTGGTCGGTTGACTTGTCAACCAACGCATGGTCGTAAGATTTCAATTTAATTCTGATTTTCTGACTCATTATATAACTGTTTTTGAATTTATTCTCCTATAAAAATGCGTCCCTGACGCTCCACAACCTCTTTTGCGATAGGTGCGGGCACCTGTTCGTAATGGCTGAACTCCATAGAACTGGTGGCGCGGCCGCTGGATAGGGTCCTGAGCACAGTGACATAGCCAAACTGCTCTGCCAGCGGCACAAGGGCCTTGATGATGCGGGAGTTGCCCTTGGAATCCATATCCTGTATCTGTCCGCGGCGGCGGTTGAGATCACCCACGATATCGCCCATATACTCTTCCGGCGTAACTACCTCGAGTTTCATAATGGGCTCCATCAGCACCGGAGAGCACTTCTTGAGAGCCTCCTTGTATGCCATATGAGCGCAAATCTCAAACGACAGCGCATCGGAATCCACGGGGTGGTAAGCACCATCCAGCAGACGGACTTTCATAGCTACCAGTTCGTAGCCTGCAAGCACACCGTTGGACATAGATGATTTCAAGCCCTTCTCCACCGCGGGGATAAACTCGCGGGGGATATTGCCACCCTTGACTTCGTCGATAAACTGAAGACCGGTAACCCCCTCGTCTGCCGGAGAGAATTCCGCCACGATGTCGGCATACTTGCCACGACCGCCGGTCTGCTTCTTGAAGGTCTCGTGGACCTGGAAGGTACCGCGGATGGCCTCTTTGTAGTTGACCTGCGGGGCGCCCTGGTTAATCTCTACGCCGAATTCACGGCGCAGACGGTCTATGATGATGTCAAGGTGAAGCTCACCCATACCGCTGATGATTGTCTGCCCCGTCTCCTGATCCGATTCCACCGTAAAGGTAGGATCCTCTTCAGAGAGCTTAGACAGCGCCAGCGAGAGCTTGTCGATATCGCCCTGTGTCTTGGGCTCCACCGCAACGCCGATAACGGGTTCGTTTGTCTTCGACGCAAATAGTGTCACCGGTGCGCAGCTCCTTGAACCCGACTGCGGCGCAGATATCACCCGCCTCCACAAAGTCTATCGGATTCTGCTTGTTGCTGTGCATCTGGTAGAGACGTGCAACACGTTCTTTCTTGTCCGTACGGGTATTGAGGACATAGGAGCCCGAATCCAGGCGCCCGGAATATGCCCTCAGGAAGGCGAGACGGCCTACATAAGGATCTGTGGCAATCTTGAACACAAGGGCGCAGAACGGGTCGTCCACGCTGGGCTTGCGCTCTACTTCATTGCCGGTCTTGGGATTTGTACCAAACACGCTGCCTACATCGAGCGGACTGGGAAGATAACGGATTACAGCGTCCAGCAGGAACTGGACACCCTTGTTCTTGAAAGACGAACCGCAGCAGGTCGGTACGACCGACATGTTGATGGTAGCCTTTCTCAGGGCGGCGATTATCTCCTCCTGTGATATCGAATCGGGGTCGTCGAAGAATTTGGTCATAAGGTCATCGTCAAACTCTGCGACCGTCTCCAGCAGCTTGTCTCTCCACTCTTCAGCCTCGGCTTTCATCTCTTCAGGAATATCCTTAATCTCGTAGTTGACGAGCTCGGTACCGTTATCGTAACAAATAGCTTTCATTGCGATAAGGTCAATTATTCCCTCGAAATTGTCTTCGGCCCCAATCGGGAGACAGATGGGCACTGCATTGGCGCCCAGTTTGGCGTGAATCTCCTCCACCACTGCCAGAAAATCGGCTCCGGTGCGGTCCATCTTGTTCACGTACGCAATCTTGGGGACGTGATACTTGTCGGCTTGACGCCA
>CAMKTW010000001.1 GCA_946415795.1 uncultured Bacteroidales bacterium | reverse complement strand
GTACATCGACTCCATATCCACCGAGAAAGTTTACCTCGGCTACACATACAAGGATGTAAAGGAGAAAGAGATCAACCTGGGTCTGGACCTCAAGGGCGGTATGAACGTAATGCTGCAGCTGGACCTTGGCGAGCTGGTTCGCAACTGCGCCCGCGAAAAGACCACCGATGAATTCAACAAGGCACTCTCGCTGGCGCGTCAGCGTGCAGAAGAGACCCACACCGACTTCATCACCCTTTTCGCTGAGGCCTGGAAAGAGGTTGCCGGCGAGCAGAGGCTCTCGTTCGACATTGACCTTGACAAGTTCAGCAGCGATGTTGCAAACAAGTCCAAGATCACCAACGATGAGATTATAGAGCTTCTCCGCAAAGAGGCTGAGAGCGCAATCAACAACTCCTATACAGTTGTGGAGCGCCGTGTCAACCAGTTTGGCGTGGCACAGCCCAACATCCAGAAAATCGCCCGCACCGGCCGCATCCTCGTGGAGCTCCCTGGCGTGAAGGAGCCTGAGCGTGTACGTAAGCTCCTCCAGGGTACCGCATCCCTTGAGTTCTGGCAGACCTACACAGCAAACGAAATTATGCCCTTCCTGCAGGAGCTGAACCGCAACGAGGCATCCAGACTGGCAGCTGTCGAGGCTTCTGAAGAGCCTGCAGCAGAAGGTGAGGCAGTGGAAGCTACAGAAACTGCACCCGGGGTTGACAGCCTGCTGAATAACATCTCCGCTACTGCAGAGCAGAGCGAGAACGACCAGATGGAGGCCTATCGCAAGGCCAACCCCCTGTTCGGCCGCCTTCAGCAGACTGGTGCAAACAGCGCCTGCCTTGGTTACGTTCACTACCGCGACACCGCTGAGGTTATGCGGATGCTCCGCACAAGCAGCGTGGAGTTCCCCAACGACTTTGTTCCGGCCCTCACCTTCAAGCCCAGCGCTTATGATAAGAGCGGCCAGTACTTTGAGCTGATTGCCCTCAAGAGCGCAGCCGGCAAGGGTCCCGTCCTGGACGGCGGCGTGATTACCTCCGCCCGCGTCAACTACAGCCAGATTTCCGGTGCGGCAGAGGTCAGTATGACTATGAACTCTACCGGCAGCGCACGCTGGGAGGTCATCACAGAGCAGAACGTAGGCAAGCAGATCGCCATCGTTATGGACGATCTGGTTTACTCATACCCCAACGTACAGACAAAGATCAGCGGCGGCAGCAGCCAGATTACCGGCAATTTCACCCCTGAAGAGGCAGAAGACCTTGCAACCGTGCTCAAGAGCGGTAAGCTCAGCACCCCCGCCCGCATCGTTCAGGAGCAGGTCGTGGGACCTTCCCTGGGTAGCCAGTCCATCAAGAGCGGTATGATTTCATTCCTGCTCGCCTTCCTGTGCGTGCTCATCTATATGGCAATCTTCTACCGCCGTGCAGGTTTTGCAGCAGACTTTGCGCTGCTGTGCAACGTGCTGTTCCTCTTCGGTGCCCTGGTATCGTTTGGTGCGGTGCTCACCCTCCCCGGTATCGCAGGTCTCGTGCTCACTATGGGTATGGCCGTGGATGCCAACGTCATCATATATGAGCGTGTAAAAGAGGAGCTGCGCAGCGGCAAGTCGCTCCGCCTAGCAATATCCGACGGTTACAAGAATGCATACTCCGCTATCATCGACGGTCAGCTGACCACCCTGATTACCGGTATCATCCTGTTCTTCTTCGGCAGCGGTCCCGTCAAGGGCTTCGCAGCCGTGCTGGTAATCGGTATCATCACCTCCGTATTCACCTCCATCTTTATCCCGAGACTTATCTTCGAGGCAAGGCTGGCCCGCAACAAAGACATCAGCTTTGATTCCCCCGCAACCCGCAACTTCCTCAAGAATACCCATATCGACTTCATCAAGCTGCGCAAGACCACATACATCATCTCCGGTATCCTCTGTGTAATTGCCCTGGTAAGCATTTTCACCAAAGGCTTCAGCTACGGCGTCGATTTCAGCGGCGGTCGTACTTATGTTGTCCGCTTTGACCAGCCGGTTACCGCAGAGCAGGTTCGTGCCGCTACGATGCAGGAGTTTGGCGAGGCAGCCGAGGTAAAGCAGTTCGGCGGTGCGTCACAGATGCGTATTACCACTAAATATAAGGTGAACGACCGCAGCCAGCAGACAGACAAAGAGATTGAAGGCAAGATATACAACGCCCTGAAGGGTTTCTTCGCAAACCAGATGAGCCAGGAAGAGTTCACCTCTACCCTGAACAACCCCAACGGTATCATCTCCTCCGACCGCGTGGATGCCTCCATCGCGAGCGAGATGCAGCGCGACGCAATCATCGCAGTAATCCTGGCGCTCATTGCAATCTTCGCCTACATCGCCCTGAGGTTCACCAACTGGACCTGGGGTGTCGGCGGCGTGACATCGCTGGTACACAACGCCCTCATCATGATCGGCTTCTTCTCGCTGTTCAGCGGAATCCTGCCGTTCACCTTGGATGTCGACCAGACCTTCATCGCGGCAGTCCTCACCATAATCGGTTACTCAATCAACGACAACGTGGTGATCTTTGACCGTATCCGCGAATACAAGACTCTCTATCCCAAGCGTTCCCTCAAGGAGAACATCAACGACGCGGTCAATGCGACCTTGAGCCGTACTTTGAACACCTCCATTACTACCCTGCTCGTTTTGGTGGCAATCGCAATCTTTGGCGGCGAGAGCATCCGCGGTTTCGCAGTTGCCCTGACACTCGGTGTGATTGTAGGTACCTACGCATCCATCTTCATCGGTACCCCCATTATGTACGACCTCAACCGCAAGCGTGAGGAGAAGGCCGCCGAAAAGGTTACCAAAAAATAAGGGAAAATCACCTTGTCAAAAGAGGCTGGCCATTGCGGTCAGCCTTTTTTGTTGCTAATTGGCAGATAAATACATAAATTTGTAAAATATGGCTTATGCATATATGGAAATTAATAATAAAGCTTTATGAAAAAATTGACGAAAAATGTTTACGACGCACCTGTAAGCGAAGTAATTACTGTACGTATCCGGCATAGAATCTGCCAGACCTCCGGCGAGAACGAGCAGGTAACCGAGACAGAAGGTGAATGGTAGAACAATGATAATAACAGTCTTACCATGAAAAGAAGTTTAGTATTAGGCCTTTTGGCTTTATTTGCAGTATGCGGCTGCCAGGTTAAAGAGGAGGGCGAATTTGCCCCCGAGGGCAAAAGTTTCACAGCCACCATGGAGGCCATTGTCGGCGATGCAACCGACATAGGCACCAAGACATCGCTGGATAATCTCAATGTGCTCTGGACGCTTGGGGACCAGGTGAGCATCTTTGTGGGGAGCACCGTCAACGAGCACTATCAGGTGACCGATGCGTCGGACGGTAAGACGGCTGCGGCGCTGTTCAGAGTTGAGAATCCTGAATCCGTTCCCTCAGAAGCGATTAGCAACAACGTGGCGTTCTATCCGTATGAGGCAACGGCAGGAATCGTACAAAACGGGAGCTCTTATGTCATCAGCGACATAGTTTTCCCCTATACGCAGTATTTCGCGCAGGCGAGCTTCGGCAACGGGGCGTTCCCAATGGTGGCCGTTACAAGTTCTGCGAGTGATTACAACCTCAAGTTCAAGAATGTGCTCGGAGGGTTGAAGTTGCGGCTGAAAGGAACGGCGGAGATCACATCCGTAAGCATCACGGGCAACAACGGCGAGCTACTCTGCGGTTCGGCAGAGGTTACGGCGTCTGCCGACAATGCACCTTCTGTAGAGATGACAGATGCCGATGGTACGAGGGCGACGCTGATTTGCCAGGAGTATGTGCAGCTGAGCGAGACTGAGGCGACGGCATTCATCATAGCGCTGCCTCCGATGACAATGGAGGGTGGCTTCACAGTGGTGGTTTGTGACTCGCAGGGCGCCTCGATGGAGATAAAGACCACCAGGAGCCAGACCATCACCAGGTCTAACATCCTCTCGATGCCTGCGGTGACTTATGTCGGCACCGCGCCTTATGTTCCGCCGGTTCCCGAGGCCGTTGACATGGGCTTGCCTTCTGGCGTTAAGTGGGCAACCTTCAACCTCGGCGCGGGCGCACCTGAGGAGTACGGTGATTACTATGCGTGGGGCGAGACAGAGCCTTATTATACCGAGGGTCATGCTCAAGACAATCCTTGCAGTAATTGGAAAGACGGCAAGAGTGAAGGATACGTCTGGTCAACTTACAAGTGGTGTGAAGGGTCGGAGTCGAGCCTGACCAAGTATTTTATCGACGATGACAAGATGGAATTGGACTTAGAAGACGATGCCGCAAGTGCCAATTGGGGCGGAGACTGGCGTATGCCCACGCAGGAGGATTGGGCTGAGCTGATGGCAAATTGCAACTGGACATGGACCACACGGAACGGGGTGAACGGACAGTTGGCGACAAGCAGGCTCAACAATAACAGCATCTTCTTCCCGGCTGCGGGTGACAGACAAGGCACATACTTCTACCATGCGGGTTCCACCGGAGGCTACTGGTCATCAACCGTAAACCCAGAAACCACTTCCAATGCGAGGTACGCCGATTTCTATTCGGCAACTATCCGTTTTGCCAATGCACCCAGATACTACGGTTTCCCTGTCCGTCCCGTCTCGGATGAAGATGTGATCCGCGTGACCGGCGTAACGCTTGATCCGGGCAACATATCCCTTACTGAGGGAGAAACGGCAACTTTAACGGCGACCGTTGCGCCCTCGAGTGCATCGCGGCCGGCAGTGAGCTGGTCCTCCAGCGATACGGACGTTGCGAGCGTCGATGCAAACGGTACGGTGACAGCTGTGGCTGCCGGCACCGCCACCATCACGGTAACGACAATTGACGGCGGATTTACAGCGACATGCACAGTGACTGTCAATGCAGCCCTGACGGCCGTTGACCTGGGCCTGCCTTCGGGCCGGAAGTGGGCACCATTCAACCTCGGCGCCACCGCACCGGAGGAGTACGGAGATTATTATGCATGGGGTGAGACCGAACCCGACAGCGATTATAGCTGGGCATCGTATCAGTGGTGCGACAACGGTAACGGAAGTGTGCTTACCAGATACAATACCAAAGGATATGGTACGGTGGACCACAGAACGGATTTCATATGTTATGGTTACGAAGACGATGCTGCAAGGGCCTCTTGGGGTGACGGATGGCGTATGCCTACAATCGATGAGTGGCAAGAATTGATAGATAATTGCACATCGACTTGGACAACCCGGAACGGAGTGACAGGAGATTTGCTTACCGGCCCTAATGGCAACAGCATATTCCTCCCCGCCGCCGGTTACCGGAGAAATTCGAACTCCTACAGGGTCGGCACCACCTGCGACTACTGGTCTTCTTCCCTCGATAAGTACACCCCTACTGGCGCTATGGGCCTGAATGTCTCTGCAAGTGATATGTCATATGACGGCTACTACCACCGCTACCTCGGACTTGCCGTTCGTCCCGTTAAGGACGATAGTGAGTGGGTACCCGTAACCGGGATATCGCTGCCACTTGGGGCTGTGTCGTTGACCGTTGGCCAAACATATTCGATGAATGCAACCGTTTCTCCATCCAATGCAACCCACAAGCATATCGTATGGAAATCATATAATACGTCAGTCGCATCGATTACCTGGGAGGGTAAAGTCATGGCACTTTCTGCCGGCACAGCCACCATTGTCGGTACAACATGCGACGGAGACTATTCGGCATCATATCAGGCGGTAGTGAAAGAACACGAGGCGGTCGATCTGGGCCTTACCTCCGGCATAAAGTGGGCAAACTGCAATGTTGGTGCATTTGCAGCCGATGAATACGGCGACTATTTCGCCTGGGGTGAGACGGATCCGTATTACATGAGCGGCCATTCTCAGGATAACCCTTGCAGTGACTGGCGCTCCCGCACGAATCCTGCGATTACCGGATATGACTGGGCATCGTACAAATGGTGTAACGGTAGCTCTTATACATTGACCAAATACAATACACGAGGTGCTTACGGTACCATTGATAACAAGACCGTCCTTGACTTAGCGGACGATGCAGCCTATGCAAACTGGGGAGGCAGCTGGAGAATGCCCACTGAAGCAGAGTGGACAGAACTCCAGAATGAATGCACATGGACGTGGACTGCACTATACGGTAAAAACGGATATCAAGTTACTGGGCCCAATGGCAAAAGCATATTCCTGCCCGCTGCAGGATACCGGTATGCTACCAACCGCGACAGTGTCGGCTCACTTGGCGCATATTGGTCTTCGACTCTCGATACGTTCGACCCGTATAAAGCGATGGGCGTGGGCTTTGATTCAGTTGGTCCCAGCGCGGGCAGCGCCGTGCGCGCCTACGGGTACTCAGTCCGTCCCGTCAAAGACTAACGGCTTGTAAATAATCTAAGCCCCTATAATTAGAGTGCTTCCCGGAGTTTGGGAAGCACTCTTTTTATATCTGCCCGGCAACTTTGCAGTTTTTCTTCCTGGAGCTGCCGCGGTTACGCAGAGCCTGGGAGACGCTGGAGACGGACGTAGAGAGATGGTGTTACCTTTTCAAAAATTTGAATAAATTTGCAAAGAGACCGGCAGACCAGGCGGGCTTCGAGGATGTGTTCTCGATAGCGCAGACCGGAGAGCTGGAAGAGAAGGAACTACGCAAATACGTGACATCTATGATTACCGAATACGACAAGAAGGTCATCGGCGAGTATTTCCACCGTGAAGGTTATACCAAGGGGAGAACTGAAGGGATAGCCGAGGAGAAACGTAGCACGGTTAGGAATCTCAGAGCGATAGGAGCCAGTATGGAAACCATAATGGCTGCTACACAATTGTCGGAGGAGGAGATTGAAGCGATTAAGTAGTACCTGAGCTCAAAAGAGATAATCATTGCGCCGGGCAGGGCCTTTGCCTGAATGAGGCGCTCGCTGTCACTACAGCCGCCTGCCTTCCGCTTCAAAAACGCCTATGCTCGGGAACCTTGCGCTTCGCGCTTCAAGCATACCTCGCATGGCCGGCGTTTTTGTGCGCTCAGGCTGCGACGGATTCGTCGCTTCCGCCAGGCAATCCTGGCAAAAGCGCCTCATACTGTCGCACCGGCGTCTTCCGCTAGCGCCGCTCGCGCCCCCATTCAGGCCTCGGCTAGTTCTGCCCGGAATAAAAGTTTAAGGCACGGGGTCGTATCCGCTTCCGCCCCAGGGGTGGCAGCGGAGGATGCGCTTGAGGCCCAGCCAGCCCCCTTTGAGGATGCCGTACTTCTGGATGGCTTCGTAGGTGTAAGTGCTGCAGGTGGGCTGGAAGCGGCAGGAGCGCCCCATATAGGGCGACAGGAATGCCTTGTAGAATTTGATTAGCATCAGTGCCGGCCAGGATGTGATGCGCCGCACCGCTTGGTGGAACGGTGTCATAGCGTTTTACTTTTAGCGAGAATCTCCTTCACAGCGGCCTCAATTGCGGAGTAAGGGCAAATATCCCGGCCGATATACACCAGCAGGAAATCGGCGCAGAAGCCGTCCAGAACGGTCTCCTGATTGAGCCGTACGGCTTCACGCATACGACGTTTTAGCAGGTTTCGTTTTACCGCCCGTTTGAACAGTTTCTTTGGTACTGTAAACACGTAACGTTGATAGCCAACACTATCCGTTTTCAGGCAGAAGGCCTTTATCGGATATTTGAACAGCACCTTGCCGTGTGAGGCGAGGGCTGAGATGGCCTCCCGCTGTGCCAGATGTTGCTTTTTTGGAAAGGCAAAAGTCATGGGCTGCGGTATTGCGGGTTGCTTGCGGGAAATGGTAAAAGGTGCAGCCGCTATGAAAGCTTGCTGCAGTAGAGATTAAGTGCCTGTGCAATAGACGGCGCCTCCGGTGTGGGGGCAGTGATTTCAATCTTGAGGCCGGCCTCTTCTGCCGCCTTTGCGGTATTTACGCCAAAGGTTGCCAGCACCAGGCCGTTCTGTTTGAAATCGGGGTAGTTTTCCAGCAGCGAGCGTACGTCGCACGGGCTGTAAAACACCAGTGCGCTGTAGCTTGCCATGTCAAGATGCTTTATGTCGCTCACAACGGTGTTCATAAACACCGCGCTTCCATATTTGAAGCCTGCCTTGTCAAAGGCCTTCGCCAGATCGGCACGCAGGCTGTCGGTGCAGGCTATGAGGAATTTTTCGTTTTTATGCTTATTGCCGATGGCATCCACAACAGACAGCGGCTTGCCGTCACCAAAGAAGATTTTGCGCTTGCGATATACAATATACTTCTGCAGGTAGAGGGCAATCTGCTGGTTCTGGCAGAAATACTTCATATCCTCCGGGACGGTTACGCGCATCTGCTCGCAGATTTGGAAGAAGGCGTCTATCACGCTGCGCGACGTGAACACGATGGCAGTGTGGTCCAGTATATTTACGCGCTGTGCACGGAAATCGCGGGTAGAGACCGGCTTTACCGTAAAAAAAGGACAGAAGTCAAACGAGAGCATATACCTGGTTTCAAGCTCTGTGTAAGGCGAACTGTTCTTGGGTGCGGGCTGGGCAATCAGAATTTTCTTTCCTCTTAAATCTATCATATGCGGATGAGTGCGCAAATTAAAAGCCCCAGGGGCAGTATTTCGAGCGTGCAAAGGTACAAAAACCAAAATAATAATGAATAATTATTTTCTCTAAAAATCCTCAGGCTGCGGTTGGCGCGTAAAATGAACAGCAGACCAAAGACCGCTGCAAGGAAAACAGTTGGGAAAACAGACGATGTGATGCCCGCCAGCCGCACCACGATGAGCAGCAACAGCGACACGGTAGTGAACACGATAAGGTGCATCCGGCCGCAGATGGAGACCGTGCGCATCATATCCGGGCAGTATTTAAGCCATCCTGTCAGCAGGAAAAGCCCCAGATGCGCCAGCACGAAGACAGCCATCGCCGCCAGGATAAATACAAAATTGAGCGGCGATATGTTCAGGAAATAGAGCACCAGGGAGACCGTGGGTACACAAAGCAGGGCGGTGTTGTTGATGGCGTAAATCAGGTTTTTGTTGGCCAGCGTATCTTCCAGCGCAATCCGGTTGAACAGTGAACGCCACGATATCAGGATTGAGATGAACGAGTTCTCCACAAAAACCATAAAATAGAGCAGGCAGAGCAATAGCGCATAGGTGGTCAGCGCAGGGTGACTTTCGATAACCGCCGAGGGGAAGTTTTCCCCCACAACCGTCATCAACTCACTGGACTGCCAGCAGTCCTGCCCTATCGCCTGCAGAAAAGAGAACATATCAGTTGCCGCGTTTTGCCTTGTAGCCCATCGATAACAGGATATCTACGATGCGGTCGCGCATATCGCCCTGGATAATTATCTGGCCGTCCTTGGCGCTCCCGCCTACGCCGCATTTAGTCTTAAGGGTCTTTGCCAGGGAGGCAAGGTCGTCTTCCCGCCCCACGAATCCGTTCACCACAGTAACCTGCTTCCCGCCGCGGTTCCGGCGGTCAATGGCCACCACCAGCTTCTGGCGCTCAGCCGGGAGGGTCTCCGGCTCCTGGTCAATGTCGTCCTGTGTGACATATTTGAAGTTGGGGTCTGTGGAGTACACGACACCCAGGCGGTTTTTCCAGTCGTTGGACATAGCGGAAGCGATTTACGGCTGCAAATTTAGTTATAAAAAAACTAATTCGTACATTTGTCGTAATATAGACGGACTTTGCAAAGTTTTTATGGAGAAAAAATTATTTGAGAGAATCAAGAACATACTGGCAATAGTAATACTTGTCCTCTCTTCTTGCGTATATCTTTCCACCATTGAGCCTACCGCCAGTTTCTGGGACTGCGGCGAATTCATAGCGTCTTCATACAAACTGGAGGTGGGTCATCCCCCGGGAAACCCTATGTTCCAGCTGATTGCCCGTTTCTTCACGATGTTTACCGGGCCGGAACACGCGGCTGCGGCGGTGAACTGCTGCAGTGCCGTGTGCTCTGCCTTCACCATCTTCTTCCTGTTTTTGACCATCGTCCATTTTGGCAGGAGGTTGCTGGAGCGGCGGGGAAAGGCGCTCACCAACGGGGCGGCGATAGCCGTGCTGGGGGCGGGAGCTGCCGGGGCGCTGGCCTACTGTTTCTCCGATACCTTCTGGTTCTCTGCGGTTGAGGGCGAGGTGTATGCGATGTCCAGTCTTGTGACAGCTATAGTGTTCTGGGCTATCCTGAAGTGGGAAGAGCACTACGGGGAGCCGTATAACGACCGCTGGCTGGTGTTCATTGCGCTGTTGCTGGGACTCTCCATCGGCATCCATCTGCTCAGCCTGCTCGTAATACCGGTAATAGTGTTCATATACTATTACAAGAGTCACGAGGGAGAGAAGATGACCTTCTGGAGAGGGGTGCTGATGTTGGCCATTTCTGCTCTGGTGCTGGCGCTCATACTCTTTATCATCATCCCGTGGGTGCCAAGGGTCATCGCCAGCTTTGACCGCTTCTTTGTAAACAGCCTGGGCGCACCATTCAACCTGGGGGCGTCTATACTGGCCCTGCTGATGTTTGCCGCCTGCTTTGCCTTGCTGCGTTATTTCCGGCGCCGCGAAAAGGCGGTAGCCCACACCCTGACGCTGGCCTTCACCGCCATCCTTATAGGCTATTCTGTATTTGCCGTGGTGGTAATCCGCGCCAACGCAAATCCGCCCACAAACGAATACTCTCCGGACAACCCCTACACGCTGGTGCGTTATATAAACCGGGAGCAGTACGGCAGCAAGCCGGTGGTGTTTGGAGAGAGCTACAAATCTGTATATGACATCAAGGACGGTACCTACTGGACCAAACTTGACGATAAATACTTCAAGACAGCCAAGCCGCTGGAGCCCGATTACCCTATGGGGGCAAAGATGCTCTTCCCCCGTATGTGGAGCACGCAGTCCCGCACTCACGAGCAATTCTACGACGCCTACACTATGGGCGATTTCAAGACAAAGACAGTCCGTATGGCCGACGGCAGCCTGAAGAAGACCCAGATGCCCAGGATGCGCGACAATCTGCGCTACTTCTTTGACTATCAGCTGAGTTATATGTATTTCCGCTACTTCTTCTGGAACTTTGTGGGGCGTCAGAACGACCTTCAGGGCCAGGTGCCGGGAGACCCCTCCTGCGGCAACTGGGAGAGCGGCATAAAGTTCCTGGACGAGATACGCCTGGGCGACCAGAGCCTCGCCCCCGACTACATAGCGCACAACAAGGCCAAGAACCACTACTATTTCCTCCCGTTGATACTGGGTCTGATAGGGCTGTTCTTCCAGCTCAAACACGACGGTCGCAACGGCTGGATCACCTTCCTGTTGTTTTTCCTGACAGGCATCGCCATAATCATTTACCTCAACCAGACCCCCTACCAGCCGCGTGAGCGCGACTACGCATACGCGGGCTCTTTCTATGTGTTCGCAATCTGGATAGGACTGGCGGTGATGGCCATTAAAGACTGGTTAGACAACCTGACGGGCAAGGGTATCGCCCGCGAGAACGGCGAGAAGGTTGCTGCCGGCACCTCTGTGGCAACAGCCTCTGCGGCAAGCGTCCTGGCCATTGCGGTGGCGGTCCTGATGGGTTGCCAGAACTGGGACGACCACGACCGAAGTGGCCGCTACACCTCGATAGAGGAGGCATACAACTATTTGAACAGCTGCGAAGAGAACGGTATCCTGATTACCCACGGCGACAATGACACCTTCCCCCTGTGGTATGCACAGGAGGTAGAGGGTATCCGCACCGATGTCCGCATAATGAACACATCGCTGCTCGGGATGGACTGGTATATAGACCAGATGAAATGCCGCAGCAACAAGTCGGCCCCGCTCCCGATTTCGCTGCCGCGCAGGGATTATCTCTACGGCACCAACGATTTTGTGCAGGTGATCGACGCCTTCGGCCGTCCCGCCACCGTAGAGGAGGTGATGACGGTGTTCACCAACCCCAAGTACCGCAGCGGCAGCAGCGGTGTGGTGGCCAGCCGCACCATAATTGTGCCTGTGGACAAGGAGAAAGCGCTTGAAGCCGGCATCGTACTGGGAAAAGACGCCGACAAGATGCTGGACGCACTGGAGCTTAAGATTCCGGACGACAGCAGCGTGATTACCAAGACCGACCTGATACTGCTTGACATACTGAACAACTACAAGTGGGACCGGCCCATTTACTTTGTGAGCCAGAACGGTGACTGCACCTTTGAGATTGGCAAATACCTTCAGTTTGACGGTTATGCATACAAGATTGTCCCGATAGAGTGCCCTCAGGGTTCCGAGGCAAAACAGATGGACCTTGACAAGATGTACCGTATGGTGATGGAGGATTACCGCTTTGACAGCCTGAAGGACACCACCATCAACTTTGATTACTTCAATCTCTACGCCTTCAGCAGTGTGACGCCGGTGCGCGGCATCTTTAACCAGGTGGCCGCCAAGCTTATCAGCGAATTCCGCTTTGAAGAGGCGGAGGCGGTGCTGGACCGCTGCTATGAAGTGACCCCGGCTAAGAATATCCCTTACGATATTGCGATAATCCGGGGGTCTAACGAATACGAGGTTCTAACCTCCATCGACCACTATCTTACCCTGGGGCGCTTTGAGAAGGCCCAGGCCCTCTCCCGTGCATATATGGAAGAGGCGCTCAAATCTATGGTATATTCCAGCCAGCCGTTCCACGGCGACATACTGGACGAGGAAACCCTGGATCGTGAGATGCAGTATGTCACCTACCTGGCAAACCTGTTCCGCGCAAGCGGCTATCAGGAAGAATACGACTGGATTAACAACAGCATCAAGTCTCTGGCCGATTGAATGTAAGGGAAAAAGTCAGCCTGCTGCCCCACTCGCCGGGCGTGTATCGCTTTCTTGACAGAGAGGGGGAGGTGATATATGTGGGCAAGGCCAAGGACCTCCACCGTCGCGTCTCGCAATACTTCCGACCTCCGGAAAGCCTGGACCGCAAGACCAGGGTGATGGTAAGCAAGGTTGCCGATATGATTTTTGCCGTGGTGGAGACGGAACAGGATGCCCTGCTGCTGGAGAACAACCTTATAAAGAAGCTCCAGCCCCGCTATAACATACTCCTTAAAGACAGCAAGACATACCCCTGGATAGTGATAAAGAAAGAGCCCTACCCAAGGGTTATGCTGACCCGCCGCCTGGCAAAAGACGGCAGCCGCTATTTCGGGCCTTACAGTAATGCATCCTACGCCCACGCGATGCTGGAGCTTATCGCGCAGCTCTACTCCCTTCGCACCTGCAAGATGCGCCTGTCGGACGAGGCAATCGCCGCCGGCAAGTTCAAGGTGTGCCTGAACGCACATCTGGGAAGGTGCAGCGCACCGTGCGTGGGACGCATCAGTCGCGATGGTTACGATGCAATGATATCGTCGGTGGAGACGCTGCTCTCCGGAGGGGCCCGCGGCCTTATCCGGGAGAACCGGGAAAAAATGGCGGCGGCGGCGGCGCGCCTGGAATACGAACAGGCCCAGGTCTATAAGGAGCGGGCAATGCTGCTGGAGCGCCACTACTCCAAATCTGCCATTGTGAACCAGACGATGAGCGACACCGACGTCTTCTCTATGGTGAGCGAAGGACAGGAGCACTTCTGCAATTTTTTGCGAATCCGCGAGGGGTGCGTGGTGCAGAGCTTCAATATGGAGCTGGAGGCGCGCATAGAGGAACCTGAAGAGGAGGTTCTGGCCACATTCATAGCAGAGATGATATCCAAGTTCGGGGCGCTGTCAAAGGAGGTGGTGGTGCCGTTTGCCCCTGGAGGCGAATTCTCAGGGGTTGAGGTCATTGTGCCGCAACGTGGGCAGAAGCTGGAACTGCTGCGCCTCAGCCAGAAGAACGCCGGAGCGCTCAAGGTAGAAAAATACCGCCACGAGGAGAAGGTCAATCCTGATGAATACAATATGAGGGTGATGGAGTCTTTAAAACGCGATTTGGGGATGCAGGATCTGCCGCGTCACATAGAGTGTTTCGACAACTCCAACATCCAGGGGACCAATCCGGTAGCATCGTGCGTGGTGTTCCGCGAGTGCCGACCGAGCAAAAAAGATTACCGCCATTTCAACATAAAGACCGTGGTGGGAGCCAACGACTATGCCTCTATGAAAGAGGTGGTGAACCGCCGCTATTCGCGTTTGCTCTCTGAGGGAGAGCCCCTCCCGCAGCTGATCGTGATAGACGGCGGCCGCGGCCAGCTGCACTTCGCGATGGAGGCGCTGCACGAGCTGGGCATTGCCGATAAGGTGTGCGCCGTGGGACTTGCCAAGCGGCTGGAGGAGATAATACGCCCCGGCGATCCATATCCCCTTTTCCTAGACAAGAACTCCACCTCACTGAAGGTGCTGATGCAAATCCGCGACGAGGCTCACAGGTTTGGCATAACCCATCACCGTAACTTGCGCTCAAAGAGTCAGATTGGCTCGCAACTTGCAGAGATTCCGCTGGTCGGCGAAGCTACGGCCGCCAGGCTGTTGACCCGTTTCAAGAGCGTAAAGCGGATTAAAGAGGCATCTCTTCACGATTTGGAAGAGGTCGTGGGTAAAAAAGTAGCTGCAAACGTTTACGCCTATTTTAATGAAGAGAATCGATAGAGTCATATCCGTCGTTGTGCTGCTGCTTGCCTTTTCGCTGGGGGCGGGGGCTCAGTATTACCAATTGGGAGCCGATCCCGCCGGCGCCCGCTGGAGCATAATAAAGGGGGATAACTACCGGGTTATATATCCCGGCGGACTGGATTCGCTGGCACGGGAGTACCTCTATAACTTTGAAATAGCCCGCCCCCGCACACAGGTTGGGCTCAAAATAGAGAACAGCGAGATTCCCCTGATTCTCCACCCCTATACCCTCTCCAGCAACGCCACAGTGGTGTGGGCTCCGCGCAGGGTGGACATTTTCACCACCCCGCCGTTCAATCGCGGTTTTGCCGATACCTGGGTTCACCAGCTGGCGATGCACGAAGGGCGACACATCGGCCAGGTGACACACTTCACCACCGGCACCTTCAAGGTGTTCCGGTATCTGCTTGGAGAGCAGTCTGTGGGGTTGGGCATCGGCTTTTATCCCTCCGGATGGGAGCTTGAGGGCGATGCGGTCCACTCCGAGACAGATTTCTCCAGTGCCGGCCGTGGACGCGACCCCAACTTCCTGATGCCCTTCAGGGCCTCTTTCCTGTCGGGAGAGAACCGCTCCTACGATACCTACCGCTTTGGCTCGGTGCGCAATTTCATCCCCAGCAAGTACGCGTTCGGCTACATTATGGAGACATTTATGCGGGACAATTCCGACTACTATGTAATCGGCGACATATATCACGACTACACCCGCTACTGGTACGACCCGAGCATCCTGAACAAGGCTTATCAGAAATATACCGGCCGCACCCGCCGCAAGAACTTCCACGGCGCCGTGGACTACTTCAAAAACAAGTGGCGGGCAGATTTCATCGAGAGGGCTCCCTACACAGTGGCAGAACTGCTCACCAGTTACGACGACGGCTACTATGGCAATTACACCTCAGTGCTCCCCGTAGACGGCGGAGTATTGGCGGTAAAGGCCAGTATGACCCAGGCCAGCCGGCTGATATCCATAGACGCTGAAGGGCAGGAGCACTACATACGTCCCTTTGCCACCAGCAGCAATACCAGCCTCGTGATAAAGAAGGACGACCATACCCTGGTCTGGTCGGAGGTAGTCCCCCACCCCCGCTGGGAATTGAAAAACTACTCCGTGATCCGCTCCTACGACCTGAACACCGGCCGTATGCGTACCCTCACCCACCGTACCCGGTGGTTCAATCCGGCCTACTCTCCTGTGGGCGACCGTATGACAGTTACCGAATACGCCCTGGACGGCACCTCCCAGATAGTGCTGCTGGATGCCGGCACGATGGATGAGATAGCCCGCATTGCGGCTCCCGGCGGCGGCCAGATACACAGCACCGCCTGGGTCGGGGACCGGATTTACGTCGATGCCATCATCGGCGACGGGCAGTGGGGCCTCTATTCCCGCCCGGTGGGAGATTCCTCTGCCCAGTGGAGCGTTGAGATCGAGCCCCAGACCCGCTCCATACTCAACCTGCAGCGCGCAGGAAACCGGTTGCTGTTCGAGACCGACCTGGACGGCATCGCAAACATATACTCCTTCAATCCGGCCACCCATCGCGCCCAGAAACTTACCAACGCGATGTTCGGAGCCGCATATCCCCATTTTGACAATGAGACTGGGACGCTGTATTACAGCGACTACAACCATCGCGGCTACGGTCCGGTGAAGACCACTCGTGCAGACCTGCTCTGGGAAGATGTCCATTTTGACCAGCCTTTCCTTTTCAGCGATGCCGAACGTTTCTCTGCCCAGGCCGATACGATGGCTCCAGCCCTCTCTGCCAAGCGTCAGGCAGAGATCCGTGCCCGGGTGGATTCACTCCCGGCCAAACGTTACTTTAAGCCTCTGCATCTGCTTCATTTCCACTCGTGGGCGCCCATATACGCCGGTGTGAACCGCATAATGAATATGAGCTACGACCACTACTACCAGCTGGCGGCGCCCGGTGTTACAGTCATTTCACAGAACCTGTTGGGTACGGCGGTGGCGATTGCCGGAGTCTCTTATCACAACAAGCGGGTGGCGGGCCATTTCAACTTCAACTACAGCGGCCTGTGGCCAATCTTTGAGATAGCTGCAGACTATAACGACCGCCCCCAGCGCAGGATTGGTTATGGCACCAGTGCCGTCCGATATCACGACGAAGTCATTTCTAGACGCGGCGTAGATCAATCATACATACCACCCCGCCCCGCGCTGGAACTCACCGGATCGATATACACTAATATCAACCTGTCAAGCGGCGGGTGGAAAAGGGCTTTTATTCCCCGCGTAGCGGTTAACTGGAATAACGATAAATTCATCCAGGGCGATGATGAGCGCGTTGGTAGCGGAGATATTGAGGCGGGACTGCGTTACTACAGTGTCCTCCCCATTCCCAAGGGGGCAATAATGCCTCGACTGGGTATTGGTGCGGAGGTCAAGGGTGCTTACGCCAGAGGATCCTATTCAGGGGTTGGAAAGGGGTTGTACGGATATGTTTATGGCTATGTCCCCGGATTTACCCAGTTGCAGGGATTCAAGTTCACCGCAGGCGCCCAGAAGCGGTTCGACGACGGGGATGCCGGCAGCTATATGCTGAATTTGTCAAAGGCGCCCAGGGGTTACAAATCAGTGCCTCTGTACGACTATTTCAAGCTTACCGCAGAGTATGCGATACCCATCAATATCAATGACTGGCATCCGGTGCCGATACTGCTCTACCTGATGCGTATCAATGTGGTTCCGTTTGCAGATTATGCGGTGAACCGCAGTCCGGCAGGAGTGCAGCATATGGCCTCCTATGGTACCGTCCTCACCATCCAGGGGCACATATTCAGGCTTGGCCCGGAGCTGAACGTTGGCGGCCGCTTCAACCGTCATCTTGATTTTGACGGGAAGTGGCGCTTTGGTGCAGAGTTCGTGACCGGAGTTAATTTGTAGTGCCGAACACCGCTTTCAGGAACTCCATCAGCAAATCGGAAGGGACGTCTTTCAGCAGGACAGTCTTGTCCCTGTCCAGCATATAAACAGAGGGGATAGCCCTTATGTTGTAGAGCGGCGTACTGTTAACGGCCAGAAGGTGGTCGTAGCCGTTGTACCAGTTGGTCGGATAAATAGGGGCATACTTGATCCATTCTCCCAGGTCGGCATCGGGATAGACGTTGGCAACGGCGAGCTGCCGGTTTTCAATAAGCTGGTCAATTCCGGGAAAGCTTTTCAGCATCTCTATAACCTCACGGCAGTTTGCACAGCCGGGGTTGCTGAAGAAGATCATAGTGTATTCGCTGTCTATGTCATAAAGGTTCATAACCCGGCCGCTTCTCAGGGTGAAGGCAAAATTGGCCGCCTTCTCCCCCAGACGGTTCAGGCAGAAGCGGGGCAGATCGTGTTCTGCGCGGGCTTTTTCCTCTTCTGTGGCGAGGGGGCTGGTGGCGCGTTTCTCTATCAGGGGTATGCAGAACTCCTCGTTGCGATATGGGGAATTGGGATCCTGCAGGATCTTGAAGTAAACGTCTGTAACCTTGTGCCAAAGGGTTCCTTCCGGATTTGCCAGCTGGATCTTCTCCACCCTGTCCAGAAAACTGCGGGTGGCGGCCAGCCCCTTCTGGGGGGGCACAGCCCTGAGGTACAGGGCGTACTGGCAGAAGTGTTCGGTAAAGGCCTCCACGGTAAATCCGCGTACCAGAGAGGTATCCTGCACGCCGGGACGGTCTTCGGCTAAGAATTTGTCCCAGAAATGGGCTGTGATATACTCCATTGCCTGCTGCTGGTCAGAAATCATAGACGGCAGTTCAGGCATCGCGAAGCGGTTGTCGGCGGGATTGCCTTCCGCTTTTTTGCCGGAACCACCCTTGCAGCCGGCCAGCAGTGCTGCCGCAACGGCGATGGCGGCGACGACGTATCTTATCTTTAACATAATTCCTCGATATCAGAGAGAAAGGTATAAACAACTAACCCACAAGCCAAACCATCACGTGGCGTTCAAACACCATATACTCTAGTTCAAATTCCATCTCGGTGCCATCCTTGTGCGTAAAGGTGGCGCTTATTTCGCCCTCGTCGCGTGGGGAGAACTTCTCTATCTCTATCTGCTCGGCAAAATCTACGTCGAGCTGGGACATACGCTTGAAAATGGCCTCTTTCGCGCTCCAGATTATCGCCAGCTGCAGCTTGCGGTTGTGGTCGCTGAGGTCGTCACGCTCTTCTTCGGAAAGAACCTTCTTCTCAACGGCAGAGAAGTCACGGTCAAGCGACTCTATGTCAATGCCCAGCGCTTCGTCGCGGTGGGTGATGATGGCCACAAAGCGGTTTGAGTGGGATATGCTTATCTCCTGCGCGGAGTTGTGCAGGAAGGGGCGGCCGTTGTCGTGGTGCCCCAGATAGACCTTGTCGTCAAAAATCTCACCCAGCAGGGCGCGGACGGCAAGTCGCTCTTTGCGGCGCGCCTCGCTGCGGATCATACTCAACTCCTCCAGCTCATTCTTGGGGATGGAGCACATATCCATCAGTTCCTGCTCTGTTTCGGTTATTTCCCAAACATAGATGGTCGCTTCGTTTTCCAGTTCTTTCTTCAGGTATAATGCCATATAAAAGTCGTTAAGGCCGCATCAAAAGGTGCGACTTGTGATTTTGCTTGTAAAAGGGGTTATGACACGTCTTCTCTGCCGCCTGGTAATCGTCGTTACCATCGCCGGCAGGGGACTCTAAAATGCAACTCGGAGGCTTTTCCACGTGTCTTGTAATTGTTTCGCAAATAATCGTATTTCGTTCTCAATATGTCAGGGACTTTGCGAAACAATCCAAGACATACCCTATAACGTAACCCCATCCCTAAATCCCTTCCCCCGGGGAAGGGACTTGCTATCGCCCTACGGGCTCCAATGGAAGGTGTTGAGATACGAGGATTCGAACCTCGACAGACAGAACCAAAATCTGTAGTGCTACCATTACACCATATCTCAAGATGTGAGTGCAAAGATATAAACTTTTTACTTCTAAAGAAATAGACGTCGCCAAAAACGTAGCGTCGGGGCCGGTCCGGTTATTTGCGGCGGGCTTTGAAGAAACCGGTCATAAGGGTGGAGCATTCGTCGGCCAGGACACCTTTGGTGACTTTGGTGCGGGGGTGCAGCAGGCTGGGGCTGAAAAGCGAATATCCGCGTCTGGGGTCGTCGGCACCATACACGATACGGGGAATCTGTGCCCAGGCGAGCGCAGCCGCACACATAGGGCACGGCTCCACCGTGACGTAAAGCGTGCAGTCGGTCAGGTACTTTCCCCCCAGATACTCCGTGGCTGCGGTAATCGCCTGCATCTCGGCGTGCGCAGTGGGGTCGTTCAGCGTCTCGGTGAGATTGTGGGCACGCGCGATTACCCGCCCCTTGCACACTACCACGGCCCCTATCGGTATCTCATTCCTCTCCCCCGCCGCACGTGCCTGCTCCAGCGCCATCTGCATATATTGGTTGTCGTCCATATCCACAAAGGTAGCAGAAAAGTTCGAAAACAGTAGAATCGGGTCAACCGCACGTCAAGGCGTAACCGTGGAGACGCTTACTGATTGCCGTGACAGTGCAGCAGCCGGCAAGAGCCATAATCCGGCCGTGGCAGAGACAGGTCTGATTATCAGCCTCTTACAGCATATCGCTTGCGCAAATATACGCAAGCGATATTGAGCAAAACGCTGATAATCAGGGATGAAGGTGCCACGCAATACCAAACCGATATGACAGTCTGCCCGGAGCAGATGCCCCGCTGACGCGTGGGACAGATGTGACTGACGTGGATTTCCCTGCGCTTTGGCGGGACGGAACAGGGGTGCTGTATTAGCGAAAAAGAATGTGTACATTTGGTTTGGGTATAGCCTGTTTCAAGGGTATTATTAACAGTTTTTCAAAGATGAGCGTTTACAACGCTCCAGTATGCGTAGTTCTTGCTATTGGTACGCAGAGTGTAATCTGCGGCAGCGAGACCGAAAAAGTGACCGAGACCCAGGGCGAGTGGAAAGAGCTTATGACCAAGTGCACCTGGGAGTGGACCAGGCAGAATGGAGTCAGAGGAAGTCTGGTCACCGGCCCCAACGGCAACAGCATATTCCTGCCTGCCGCCGGCAGCCGGGGCTATACAAGTATCACAGAAACAGGATCCTACGGCTACTACTGGTCTTCCTCTCTTAGTACGGGAAGTCCGTACTATGCTTATGTTATCTATTTCTCAGATACTATAGACGACTACCCCGACGACCGCTACAACGGGTTCTCTGTACGTCCCGTCACAGATTAATTGTGCAAACCAATAGAAGCCGGAGTAAGAGAGCTTGCAGACATCTTTTAACCATTGAGCATATGCCATATCGCAATTGCGCACCGCACCGACTGTTCTGCATCCGACCCCGGCAGTGTCTTGCAACTATAATGAAAATTGCATAAATTTGAGGTGCAGATATTGGAACCGACATTTACTTATAATTATAAACAAAAAGAATTATGAAAAAACTGATGGAGAACGAGAGCGTTATGGAGTACACAACTCCTGTATGCGATGTACTTTCTGTAGGAATCCAAAGTGTAATCTGCGGCAGCGAGACCGAGAAAGTGACCGAGACACAAGGAGAGTGGTAGAATTATTAAATCTGGTAGTTATGATGAAAAAGGTATTGGTATCAGGCCTTATGGTCGCGGTGGCAGTATGTAGCTGCCAGAAGGTAGAAAAGAGTGACGCAACTTCGGAAGGAAAGGTTTTCACGGCCACCATCGAGAAGTTAACCGATGACGGCGGAGCCGGGATAGAAACCAAGACCTTCCTTGACGTCTTCGGCACCGTTATCTGGGAACAGGGTGACCGGGTAAGCCTTTTTGCCGGAAGCACCATCAATGAGCAGTACCGGGTCTCCGATATGTCGGAAGGGCAGCAGGCTGCTATCCTGGAAAGGATGGAAAGCCCCGGATTCGTTGCCGGCGGCGAGCTACCCGTAAATGTCGCCTTCTACCCTTATTCATCGACGGCAGCAATCGCCAGGCGCGGGGATTCGTATGTCTTAAGCGACATTATCCTCCCGGCAACCCAGAGCTATGCCTATGCAAACATCGGCGACGAAGCGTTCCCGATGGCGGCAGTATCGAGGTCCGTCAGTGATATGAACCTGATGTTCAAGAACGTTCTGGGCGGTTTGAAGCTCCAGCTGACGGGTACGGCAACAATACTATCAATCAGCATAGAGGGCAATAACGGTGAGAAACTCTGCGGAGAGGCAACGATTACAGTGTCTAATACCGCAGCACCTGCAATCACCCTGGCAGATGCAACTCCGACAGTACCGACATCTCCTGTTACTTTGGGTTGTGGATATGGCGTACAGCTTGAAGAGGAACTCGCCACGGTGTTCATCATTGCCCTCCCGCCTGTGAAAATGACAAAAGGATTCACGGTCACCATTACCGATACCCAAGGCAGACGAACGGAATTAAAGACTACCCGGAGCCAGACCATCACCCGTTCCAATCTCCTCAAGATGCCGGTCGTAAATATTGACGAGCCCCATCCTTACCTTTCGCACGAATACGTCAATCTGGGGCTTCCGTCCGGATTAAAGTGGGCAACCTGCAACCTTGGAGCAAATGCTCCCGAGGAATCTGGCGATTATTTCGCCTGGGGAGAGACGGAGCCGTATTACAGCAGCCTGGACCCGTTGACTTGGAAATCCGACAAGACCGCTGGTTACAACTGGGCATCATACCAGTGGTGCAATGGTACCGGCGGTACGATGACCAAGTATTGTACAAGCAGTTCATACGGCAATATCGACAACAATGCCATATTAGATCCCGAGGACGACGCAGCCAGTGTCAACTGGGGGGGCAACTGGAGAATACCCACAGAGGAGGAGTGGACAGAGCTCAGGACAGAATGCACCTGGGAATGGACGACACGGGACGGTGTAAACGGAAGGCTGGTTACCGGCCCCAACGGCAACAGCATATTCCTGCCCGCTGCCGGTGGCCGGACCGTTACCCAACTCGTTTATGTCGGGATCGACGGCAGATACTGGTCTTCTTCCCTCAGTACGGGCTACCCGTACAACGCGCGCACCGTCCACTTCAATTCGGATGATTTCTACAGTTACAGCAGCTACCGCTGCTATGGGCTATCGGTCCGTCCCGTTTTTTTGCAGCAGTAATAAAGTCGGGCACAACACCATTCAAAAAAACGGCCCGGGCTTCAAGCCCGAGCCGTTTTTTAAACCACCAACTTCGCCCGGAATGATAAATGGGCGAAGCGGGAGGGCCGGTAATTACATCATACCGTCCATACCGGCGTTGGGGTTGGGCATCATTGCGGGAGCCTTCTCCGGCTTGTCCACGATGGCGCACTCAGTAGCGAGGAACATACCTGCTACAGAAGCGGCGTTCTCCAGAGCAACGCGGCTGACCTTGGTCGGGTCGATGACGCCGGCTGCGAGCAGGTTCTCATAGGTTTCGGTGCGGGCGTTGAAACCGAAGTCCTTCTTGCCCTCCTTAACCTTCTGAACCACTACGCTGCCCTCCAGGCCTGCGTTGGCAACGATGGTGCGCAGAGGCTCCTCGATGGCGCGGGCCACGATGTTGATACCGGTCTGCTCGTCTTCGTTGTCGCCTTTGAGCTTCTTGAGAGCCTCGGTTGCGCGGATGTAAGCCACGCCGCCGCCGGCCACGATACCCTCTTCAACAGCTGCACGGGTAGCGTTGAGAGCATCCTCCACGCGGTCTTTCTTCTCTTTCATCTCGACCTCGCTTGCAGCACCGACATAGAGCACTGCCACACCGCCGGCGAGCTTGCCCAGACGCTCCTGGAACTTCTCGCGGTCGTAGTCGCTCTTGGTGTTCTCTATCTGGGTGCGGATCTGTGCGGTACGCTGTGCAACAGCCTCTTTGTCGCCAGAGCCGCCCACAATAGTAGTGGTGTCCTTGTCAATGGATACCTTCTCTGCCTGGCCCAGCATATCCAAGGTAGCGTTCTCGAAGGTAACGCCCCTCTCCTCGCTGATAACCTGGCCGCCGGTGAGGATAGCGATATCCTGCAGCATCTCTTTGCGACGGTCACCAAAGCCGGGAGCCTTGACGGCAGCCACCTTCAATGTGCCACGCAGCTTGTTCACGACCAAAGTGGTAAGAGCCTCACCGTCAACATCTTCTGCGATGATGAGCAGAGAGCGTCCCTCGCGTGCCACAGGCTCAAGAACCGGCATCAGATCTTTCATTGCGGAGATCTTCTTGTCCGTAATAAGGATGTAAGGGTTCTCCAGGACGGACTCCATCTTGTCGGGGTTTGTCATGAAGTAAGCGGAGATGTAACCGCGGTCAAACTGCATACCCTCTACAACCTTAACCTCGGTCTCGGTGCCCTTGCCCTCTTCTACGGTAATCACGCCGTCTTTTTTAACCTTGCTCATGGCCTCGGCGATGAGTTTGCCGATATATTCGTCGTTGTTAGCGGAGATGGTGGCAACCTGCTCGATCTTGGAGAAATCGTCGCCTACAGCCTGGCTCTGATCGTGCAGGTTAGAAACAACTGCGGCCACTGCCTTGTCGATACCGCGCTTGAGGTCCATGGGATTGGCGCCTGCGGTGACATTCTTAAGGCCCACGTTGATAATAGCTTGAGCCAATACGGTTGCGGTAGTTGTACCGTCACCGGCCTGGTCGTTGGTCTTGCTTGCGACCTGCTTGACCATCTGTGCACCCATATTCTGGAAGCGGTCTTCCAGCTCTATCTCCTTGGCTACGGTAACACCGTCCTTGGTAACCTGCGGAGCACCGAACTTCTTGTCAATGATAACGTTGCGACCTTTGGGACCAAGGGTCACCTTTACTGCATCGGCCAGCGCGTCAGCGCCTTCTTTCATAAGGTTGCGCGCCTCAATGTTGAATTTTATATCTTTTGCCATAATATACTGATTTTAAAGGTTATTCAATAACTGCGATGACATCGCTCTGACGCATGATCAGATAGTCTTTACCATCGAAAGATACTTCGCTGCCGGAGTATTTGCCGTACATCACCTTGTCACCCGGCTTGAGTTCCATAGGTTCGTCCTTTTTGCCGTTTCCAACTGCGATAATGACACCCTGCTGGGGTTTTTCCTTTGCCGAATCGGGGATAAACAGTCCGCTTGCGGTTTTGGTCTCGGCTTCCTGAGCTTCAACCAACACTCTGTCTGCTAATGGTTTAATCATGATTTTAATATTTATAATGTTACAAATTTTCAGTTGCAGTGTGTCTGTAAGACAAAATGAGTGCCACCGCATTTTTTGTGACAAAATGTCACATACTGGCGGCGGCACACAGATCTGCGGCAGAAAAGACTGTCACAGGGCACGTTAGCAGGCCATCGCGGCCTCAACATCCTCTACCGTGATGGGGAGCCGCTTCTGCCCCAGCCTGCGGCAGCCGGAAGGGGTAATCAGGATATCGTCTTCCAGCCGGATGCCGCCAAAGTCATAATAGCTCTCAAGCGCGGAGTAGTTTATGAAGCCGGCAAACTTGCCCTCCGCCTTCCACTGCTCTATCAGCGCGGGGATAAAGTAGATACCCGGCTCATCGGTTATCACGTGGCCGGGAACCAGCTTGCGCGCCATACGCAGCGAGCCCAGGCCCAGCTGTTTTGCCCGCTCCTGGCCAGGATCGTAACCCACATAATTCTCCCCCAGATTCTCCATATCGTGCACGTCCAGGCCCATATTGTGGCCCAGGCCGTGGGGCATAAACAGACCCTGCACGCCCAGTGCGAGCGCTTCATCTATGTCCCCTTTCACAAGGCCGACATTCTTGAGCCCCTGAAGCATCAGCCGGCAGGCGGCCAGGTGCACCTCGCGATAGGTGATTCCGGGGCGCGCCATCTCCGCAGCGAAAGAGTTGGCGGTAGAGACGATGGTGTAGATATCCTTCTGGCGGCTGTCAAACTTTCCGCCCACGGGCAGCGTGCGGGTAAAGTCGCTGCAGTAATGGCTGGCAATCTCGGCGCCGGCGTCGATTACGCACAGTTTGCCGACCTCCAGCACTTTGTCGTGCAGATGGTTGTGCAGCGTCTCCCCGTGCTGCGAGAGGATGGTGGGGAAAGATGTCATATAGCCTCCGCTGATAACAACGCCCTCCATGGCGCCTACCACCTCCTGCTCTGTCATACCGGGCTTTAACAGCGTCATAGCTGTATAATGCATAGCGTAGCCCAGGTCGCAGGCGCGGTCTATCTCTGCAATCTCGCACTGCTCTTTGACGAGGCGCTGCGCCACGATGGCCTTTATAAGATCAACGCTTGCCCCGGAGTTCACGGCAGCGGGTTGCGTGCCAAGGATGTCGGACATCAGTATTAAATTGTCGGCGCGGTACTGCGGGACGTAATGCACCGTGCGGCCCTTTGCGAGGGCATCCGCCACAAAGGCGTTCAGGCGGGCAAACGGATAGGTCTTCCCCACCCCGACCGAGGCTGCCTGGTCTGCGATGCTCTTCTGCGGACCCATCCAAATGATGTCGTCTATGTCCACATCGTCGCCAAATATAATCTCACCGCCGCTATCAATGTCGATGGCAGCGGCAAGGTGCGGCAAATCCAGGCCGAAATAATACAGGAAAGTGCTGTCCTGCCGGAAGATATACGTATTGTCGCGATAGTTACACGGAGATTCGTTGTTCCCCAGGAAAACAAGGATGCCGCTCTCGACGCTGCTTGCGAGCTTTTTGCGGCGTGCGATGTAAGTTTCTTTGCTGAACATGGCGTTTTAGAAAATATACCCAAATATATTAAATTTGTTGCAGAAACCAGATTATGATACTTACCCCAAACGCCAAGATTAACGTAGGACTGGATGTAGTGCGCAAGCGCGCCGACGGCTATCATGATATAGAGACGCTGTTTGTGCCGGTGCCTGATGTGCGCGATGTGCTGGAGGTAGTGAAAGCCGATGAGGCCGGCATGACTTGCTACGGTACGCCTTGCGACGTGACTGCTGAGAAAAACCTGTGTTTCAAGGCGTTCCGGCTGATGCAGAGTGAATACGGCATAGGCGATGTCCATATATATTTATATAAAAATATACCGATGGGGGCTGGTCTCGGGGGTGGAAGCAGCGATGCGGCGTTCACACTGATTGCTCTAAATGAAGTGTTCTTGCTTGGCCTGTCGCAGGAACGGCTTGCTGAGATTGCAACAGAACTTGGCAGCGACTGCCCGTTTTTTATCTATAACCGACCTATGTTTGCCAGCGGCCGTGGCGAAATCCTGGAACCTTTCGATATAGATCTTTCCCCCTATCGCATTGAAGTTGTCACCCCGGGGATCCACATTTCAACGGCAGAAGCTTATAAAGGCGTAGATGCAATAAAGGGTTTTGGGGACGCAGTTACGCCCGGAGCACAAAGCGAAGAACAAGTTCGCATAGGGAATAGGCGCGAAGAGTCGACTGGCCCGGAGCGAAGTTTGGTCGGAGCCATTAGCGCCGGGCAGAAGAATACTGCTAGTAGCTCAAACTATCTATCAAACCTTAAGTTAAGACTTTCTCAAGTTATATTGAACTGGCGCGAGAATGTCGTAAATGACTTCGAGGCCTACGCCTTTGCCAAATATCCGATTCTCGCGGATATTAAAAACGATCTCTATTCTCGCGGTGCAATCTACGCTTCTATGACCGGCAGCGGCAGCGCAATCTATGGTATTTTCCCTAAATAAAAATATATCTTTATAGAAAAAATTATTTCTATATTTATGTTTTGTTATACAAATATTTTTCTATATATTTGTATAACTAATTGAGATATAGATATATGGGAAAGATTGTATGTTTTGCAAACAATAAGGGCGGTGTTGGAAAAACAACTACCGCCGTGGCGCTGGGATATGCCTGGGCCCGTATGGGAAAGAAGGTCTTATTCGTGGATCTGGACTCGCAGGCCAACCTTACTGCAATGGTAAGTCCCCTCGCCCCGGACGAGCACGAGGCCAGTATCCGGGACGCTTTTTTGGACAAAAATCAATTTAAAATCGAGCACGCGGCCGATCATGTGGATTTGGTTCCGTCTGAGCTTTCGCTCTCCAATTTTGACCGCGACACTGCCTCTGTTACGGGGCGTGAATATCTGCTGCTGGACCTGCTGAAGCCGGTAAAGAGCAAATACGACTTTATAATAATAGATTGTCCGCCGGCGCTTGGTCTTATAACCTATAATGCACTCATAGCATCTGACAATCTTGTTATGGTAGCTACTCCTGACGGTTTGGCCTATCAAGGTATGGTTATGGTTGCAAACCTGTATGCAGATGTCAAGTCAAATCCCCGTTTGAATCCCGATTTGGTTCTTTCTGGTGTCATTATTTCTAAATATGAGCGCAATAAGCTCAGCGATATGTATGTGGAAAAGATTAAATCAGAGATGGGAGATGCCTTTATAGAACCCGTCCTTACCAAGGCTACAAAGATCGCGCAGGCTGGTTCTTTTAATCAGAATATTTACGATTATGACCCATCAGGCAAGGTTACAAAACAATACCTCGAAATAGCTAAAACCCTTGGTAAACGCGTATCAGGCCGCAAATTATAGAAATATACAAAAATACTATTATATAAAAACATAAAAATATATTTATAGAAATGGCAAAGAAATCAGACCCGTTTGACAAGTTCCGGGAGGCGACACTGGGGTCGTCTTCCAGTTTAAGCGGTGCTTTAGGTAACGCTACTTTACGAGCAACGAAGCCTGCAGGCGTTGAGGTTTCCGCACCTTCAACTGTGAAGGTGTCAAAGAATGCCAACCGGAAGCTTGTGAGTTTTCATATTGATAATGCTATGTTTCTCCGCCTGGGTCAACTCAAGTTTGAGACCGGCTCAAAGTATGACGAGCTTTATAATGAAGCGATAGAAGACCTCCTTAAAAAGTACCACAAACTATAAAAATATATTTATAGATTTATATAAAAATATTTTTATAAGTTCCAGACAATCACATTTATATAAAAACGGTAGATATGAAATACTTTAAGTTACTATGCGCAATTGCCGTCTGCATAATCCTTCCCCTTGCCTGCAGCTGTGCCAAACCCACCCCGGTCACCCCTGGTGATAAGGACGACCCTGCGCCCCCAGTTAATCAGAAAGAATATGTAGAAGCTGCCGAGATGCCTGTACTGGCGTGGTACAGCATTCCCCCCGAGTATGCAACTCTTGATCGTTACAAAGAGCTCAGGAACGCAGGCTTTACGATAAACTTCTCCCATATTTATTCTCTCACGGATGCGCTCCAGTCTCTCGACCTGGCGCAGCAGGCCGGGGTCAAGGTGATGTTTATGTGCGGAGACTCTTTCCGGACTGAAACAGAGCGCATAGTAAATGCAGTAAAAGACCATCCCGCCCTCTACGGCTATTTCCTGCGGGACGAGCCGATGAATGCCGACCTGCCCGACCTTGGCGAGTGGGCCGCACGCGTGCGGGCCGCAGATTCCAGTCACCCCGTGTACCTCAACCTCAACCCCACATATGTGAGCGAAGAGGCCCTCGGCTCCTCCTATGAAGAGCACGTAGAGCTGTTTATAGAGACCGTTCACCCCACACTGCTCTCTTTTGACAACTATCCTGTCCTGCAGAACGGTAGCGTCCGCAACGACTGGTGGTATAATCTGGAGGTCATTTCAAAGGCTGCCAGGGAGGCCGGAATACCTTTCTGGGCTTTCGCGCTCTCAACTGCGCACTATCCATATCCCGTCGCCACCCAGGCTTCACTGCGTCTGCAACTCTATACCGACCTTGCTTATGGCGCCCAGTGCCTGCAATATTTCACATATTGGTGTCCCACCCCCGGTACGTGGGATTTTCACGACGCACCCATTGCGGAGGATGGTACAAAAACAGCTGTTTACGACCTTGTAAAGGCGATGAACAAAGAGATTCAGACCCGCGCCGGAATATTTGTAGGGTGTAAGGTAAATATGGTATATCACACCGGTGGCGAGTTGCCCTATGGCGTGACGGCTCTCTCCGATCCGCTTCCGGAGCCGCTGAAATACCTTAATACCAATGGAGGCGAAGCACTGGTATCGTTCCTGGAAAAAGGAGACTATCAGTATGTAATGATAGTTAACCGCTCTCACCTTGCAGAATTTGATTACAGCATCTCCTTTACCAAAGATGTAGCGCAGGTATATGCCGACGGTTCTATTGTCAAAATTCCCGGCCGCAGTGCAAGCAGGCACCTCGATAAAGGCGACTGCGCCATCTTCCGGCTGAAGAAATAACCGGCCGGCAAGAGTTTTCAATCAAAGTATTCGTCAAAAGTAAAATCTGCAGTCTGGAGCATCAGGGTGTCGGGAATATTCAGCGGCCGGCGGACGGGGTGGAATTCTTTGCGGGGAGGGTCGCTGACTATGACACTGACACCTGATTTCCAGTTGCGGTAGGCGCTTTTCATAAGATCCTCGTCCAGCGGGAAAGGCTCGCTGATGCGCCTGTCATCAAGGGAGTGGCTGAAAAGCCACTCGTATGTTTCGGAGAGATAGAAGATCCGCGCAAGAGAACCGTGGTCACGGTCCTCCATCCATTCATAACAGAGCAGGGGCGTATCTCCAAATTTATGCATTTTGCTGACAACCGCTTTTGACTGGGATATGCTGACCTGCTTGTCTTGGGTGCCGTGAATGATCCACAGGGGGACGCGTCTGAGGCCGTCGCAACAGACCAGTGTGGTTCCGCCGCACATTCCAATCGCCGCCGCGACCTTGTCGGGATATGTCCCTGCATAATCGAGCGTGCCGTAGCCTCCGAGGCTCATCCCGTAAACATATATCCGGTTGCGGTCGCCGTTAAAGCGCTCCATTACCCACTCCAGAACGTTATCTACTTTCCTTGGCTCCCAGGCCGGGCCGGGATTCTGGGGGGCAATCACAAGTGCGGGAATGTTCCGCCCGCGCTTGATTGCATCCAGGGGCCCGTATCGCTGAACCCGGTACAGGTCTTTGCCGCAGAGGCTGCGTCCGTGCAGGAAAATGAGCACCGGCAGATCGGTGGACAGGGTGTCGTAGCCCGCCGGGACAGCGAGCCAGAAATTATAGCCGTCAGGCACGGAATCCCGGTATGCAATAAACTCCTGCGCGCGTGCAGAAACACTCCCAATGGCAAACAACAGGAGAAGAATAGCCAGCAGACGTTTCATATTACAACTCCTTCAGCGGGAGCTCGGCACCGTCCGGGGTTACGAGAACGGCTCCGGCGTCGGCGTGGCAGAGGTGGCCGATTACATCAAAGGTCTGTATCTCTTTGTGAAAGGCTTCGAACTGGTCTATCGGGAGGGTGAAGATAATCCGGTAGTCGTCGCCGCCGTTGATTGCGGCGGTCAAGGCGTCGATGCCGATCTCGTCGGCCAGGGCAAAGGTCTCGGAGGCTATGGGGATGCGGTCCAGATAGATTTTGGCGCCGAATCCTGTGCGGGAGCAGAGCGTGTGTACGGCATCGGCAAGGCCGCGGGTGTCGAATACGCCGGCAGAAGGGTAGAAGCCTCCGCGGACAAACCGGTCAATCACCCCCGCCGGAATCTCCGGGCAGAGATATTGGCTCAGCAGATATTTGTATTTGGACAGGTCGGGCTGCCTGGCGTTGGCCTCGCCGGCTGCAAGGAAGGCCCCTTTCTCGCGTTCGAGCACGTGCTGGCCCATATAGGCTGCGCCGATGTTGCCTCCAAGGCATATTAAATCCATGTTGGCCGGTGCCGGACGGGATGAAGCCATTTTGCGGGTCTGTGTACCGGTGGCGACCAGGCTTATTTGCAGACCGTTTATGGATGGTGCCAGCTGCAGGTGCAGCGCCTTAAGGGAGTGCTCTTTGGCGGCCGCCAGTACCCCGCTCCAAAAGTCGGCGATATCTTCAAACGCAAAGTGCGACGATACCCCCAGCACCATAGAGAGCGCCTTTGGCCTGTAAAATGCGGCGTAGATATCCCCCAGCGCGTTTATCACAGCTTTGTAGCCCAGATGCTTAAGCGGATGGTAAACGAGGTCGAAGTCGACCCCCTGCATCATCATTTTGTGGGTGGCGATGCCCTCTGAGAGGTCAATCGGGTCGCTGTTAGTGAATCCTGAGCCCTCGAAAAGGCGTTTGATGGCCTGTTCGCGGCCGATTTCGGAGAATTCAGTGCGCTTTTTGTTCTGCTGTTCCATATTGCAAAAGTAAGGATAAAATGGCTAACTTTGCCCCTATATGGCAGAAAAAGAGGACATACTCTCCGGCCTTGCAAATGCCGAATACTCAGAGGGGTTCACAACCGACATCGAGCAGGAGTTCTTCCCTAAAGGGTTGAATGAGGATATCGTGCGCGCTATTTCGGAGCGCAAGAGGGAGCCCGCCTGGATGCTGGAGTTCCGCCTGAGCGCCTTCCGCAAGTGGCAGACTATGGAGATGCCCTCCTGGGGCCATCTGACCATCCCGCCAATCGACTTTCAGGACATCATCTATTTCGCCGCCCCCAAGCCGCCCAAAAAGCGGGAGGAGGTCGATCCGGAGCTGGTGAAGACCTTTGACAAGCTGGGGATTCCGCTGCACGAGCGTGATGCCCTGAGCGGGGTGGCGGTGGATGCAGTGTTTGACTCTGTATCGGTGAAGACCACCTTCCAGAAGACGCTGGCGGAGAAGGGTATCATTTTCTGCCCGTTCTCCGAAGCGGTTCAGAGCCATCCGGAGCTGGTGCGCAAGTACCTGGCCAGGGTTGTGCCCCCCTCAGACAACTATTTTGCGGCTCTCAACAGTGCGGTGTTCAGCGACGGCTCTTTCTGTTATATCCCCAGGGGGGTCCGCTGTCCGATGGAGCTTTCCAGCTACTTCCGCATCAACGCCCGCAATATAGGTCAGTTTGAAAGGACGCTGATTGTGGCCGATGAGGGGAGCTATGTGAGCTATCTGGAGGGGTGTACAGCCCCGATGCGCGACGAGAACCAGCTGCACGCGGCTATTGTAGAAATCATTGTGGAGAAGGATGCCGAGGTCAAGTACTCCACCGTGCAGAACTGGTATCCCGGTGACAAGCAGGGCAGGGGAGGCATCTTTAACTTTGTGACCAAGCGTGGCCTGTGCCGCGGAGACAACAGCCGTCTTTTCTGGACCCAGGTAGAGACAGGCAGCGCCATCACCTGGAAGTACCCCAGCACCATACTGCGCGGCGACGGCAGCCACTCTGAGTTCTATTCTGTGGCGTTGACCAACAACCATCAGCAGGCCGACACCGGCACCAAGATGGTCCATATCGGCAAGAACACCACCAGCCGTATTGTGAGCAAGGGCATCAGTGCTGGTCAGAGCCAGAACAGCTACCGCGGACTGGTTAAGGTTGCAGCCGGAGCAAGCGGCGTCCGCAACCATTCGCAGTGCGATTCGCTGCTTATCGGTGACAAATGCGGCGCGCACACCTTCCCGGTGATAGAGTGCGCCAACAGCGGCGCAATTCTGGAACACGAGGCGACGACCTCTAAGATAAGCGATGACCAGTTGTTTTACCTGCGTCAGCGCGGCATCAGCGAAGAGGATGCGGTGGCGCTGATTGTTGGCGGATATGCATCCGACGTGCTCAAGCGGCTCCCTATGGAGTTTGCCATAGAGGCCCGCCGGCTGTTAAGTGTAAACCTGGAGGGCAGTGTAGGATAAGGATTTATGGATTGGATTAATTACACATTGTTTACCCTCGGCGGCGCTCCGGTGCTGCTGATAGACTTGATATCGTCGCTGCTTGGGCTGACCTGCGTTTTTCTTGCAGGCCGCAACTCCAAATACAACTTCTGGGTGGGCTACCTTTACACGGCGGCGCTGTTCCTCCTGTTCTGGAACAAAAACCTGTACGCCTCCCTGTTTTTGCAGCCCATTTCGCTGACTATAAACATCATAGGGCACTGGCGTTGGACCCATCCCAAAAAAGAAGAGGAGAGCAGCAAGGGCGATCTGAAGGTGACACAGCTCACCGCCCAGCAGCGTGTTTTGAGCGTGGTGGTGGTGCTGCTGCTTTCGGCCGCCTGGGGCTGGCTGCTCAACACGGTGCTGCCCAACGACCCGCACCCGTATCTTGATACCATTGTCACGGTGCTGATACTCTACGCACAGTTGCTCTCTGCCCTCAAGAAGTGGGACTGCTGGATTGTGTGGATGCTGGTCAACATAACCCAGATTATTCTGCACATATCTGTCGGGCACGTGTTTATGCCCATCGTCTGCGGTTTGTATCTGGTCAACGGCATCTGGTCCCTGGTCAGCTGGCGAAAACTTTATAATAAGGAAAACAAATAGCGTATGTCTGATATATTACTGGAAGTCAAGAATCTGCACGCCTCGGTAGAGGACCGGGAGATACTCCGGGGCATCAACCTTGAGGTGGGTCGGGGCGAGGTGCACGCCATAATGGGGCCCAACGGCGCCGGAAAAAGCACGCTCAGCGGTGTGTTGGCGGGTAAGCCAGGCTATATCGTCACGGAGGGCGAAGCCTTGATGAACGGCGTCTCGCTGCTGGATATGTCTCCTGAAGAACGCTCCTGGGCCGGCCTCTTTCTCGGTTTCCAATATCCTGTGGAGATACCTGGCGTGAGCAATACAGCAATGCTTAAGAGCGCCGTGGCTGCGCAGCGTACGGCCAAGGGGCTGCCGGAACTCTCCGGCGCAGAGTTCTTGAAGCTGGTGAACAGCAAGCTCCCGCTGGTGAACATGGACCGCAGTTTTCTCTCCCGGGGGGTGAACGCAGGCTTCTCCGGTGGTGAAAAGAAGCGCAACGAGGTGCTTCAGATGGCCGTCCTGGAGCCGCAGCTGGCCATCCTGGACGAGACCGACAGTGGCCTGGACGTGGATGCGCTCAGGATAGTTGGCGAGGGGGTAAACAGCCTGCGCACAAAAGAAAATGCCTTCATAGTGATAACGCACTATCAGCGGCTGCTCAGCTACATCGTGCCCGATGTGATACATGTGCTCTATAACGGGCGCATAATTCTCACGGGCGGCCGCGAACTGGCGCTCGAAATTGAGGCAAAAGGATACGACTGGATCATCAATGGATAGGATAGTCATAGGCAAAGGTGTCTCCAGGAGCGATGTCGTCCTGCTCAGGGGCGGCGATAACCGCGCGTGGGATATCACTGTGTGCAGCGGGGCATCGCTGAAGCTGGTGATAGTAGCGTTGCCGGGCGGGGATGGTGCCATCGGATGTGACATCGCCGTTCAGTTTGAAGGGGAGGGGGGTGATTGCCAGCTTAAAGGGTTGTACCTGGCGGGGGGTGCCGCAAATGTCAATATCAAGGTCAACATTGTTCACAACTACCCCAACTGCACCAGCCGTCAGCTGTTCAAAGGGATAGTGTCGGGGCAGGCGCGCACCGGCTTCTCGGGCCTTATAAAGGTGCCGGAAAGGTGCATCGGAACAGAGGCATATCAGGAAAACCACAACCTTCTGCTCAGTGATGACTGCCGCGCCCAGAGCCTGCCGCAGCTGGAGATTTATGCCGATGATGTGAAGTGCAGCCACGGCGCAACCTTTGGCCGTCTGGACGGTGACGAGTTGTTTTATCTTCGCAGCCGCGGTATTCCTGAATCGGAGGCCCGCAGGCTGCAGATGGTGGCATTCGCCGGTGAAGTGCTCGAGGGGTTGCCGGAAGAAACTGTGTCGGAAGCACTTGCTGCGTTAGAAGGGTTGGTTTGACCATTCCTTCGTATTCAATATCTCCTGAGTGAAGCCTCGGCTTTCAGGGCAGTTTTGTCATAGCTGGGGATTTTCGCAAGTTATTTGTATATTCGCTGAGCAGATAGGAAAAGATATAAATTTATAGAAAAATATAAATTGTTATGAAAACAGTACGTTCTTTTATGGCGCTTGCGATGGCGCTTGCGATAGTTATAATGATGCCTGCCTGCAAGGGCGGCAGCAAAAAGGCACAGGAGACTGCCCCGGACGAGGCATCGGCTGTCGCTGGGGTAGAGACCAAAGATTTCACCGTGAATGGGGTCACCTTCAAGATGGTGAAGGTCGAGGGCGGCACTTACACTATGGGTGCGACTCCGGAGCAGGGGACCGAGGCCCAGATGAATGAGAAGCCGGCCCACGAGGTCACCGTCGGGGATTTCTGGATTGGTCAGACAGAGGTCACCCAGGAGCTCTGGCAGGCTGTTACAGACTATAACCCCTCTTACACACGTTGGCCTCAATGCCCCGTGGACAAGGTCAGCTGGCAGGAGTGCAAGAGTTTTGTAGAGTCCCTGGAAGAGCTCACCGGCCTTAAATTCCGTCTCCCCACTGAAGCAGAGTGGGAGTATGCTGCCCGGGGCGGCAAATTTAGCAAGGGCTACAAATATGCCGGCAGCGACAATCTGGAAGAGGTTGCCTGGTATGTGGCCAATGCCGATGAGAAATCACACCCCGTGGCCAGCAAGAAGCCCAACGAACTTGGCCTTTACGATATGAGCGGCAATGTGTATGAGTGGTGTGAAGATAAATATCTGATGTACGACGGCACCGAGCCCCAGTACTCCCAGAAGATGCTCAAGAGCGACAAGAAGCGCGAATTCCATATAGAGCGCGGCGGCTGCTGGAACTACGGCCCCACAATGTGCCGCACCACCTACCGCCACGCCGGCAACTACACCCATATGTACGCCTACGACGGCCTTCGCCTGGCCCTGACGTCACCTGAAGCGGCCGCAAAATAGCACCGGTATGTCCTTTATCAACGACGATTTTTTGTTGCAGGGCGAGGCGGCGAGACGGCTGTATCACGGCCACGCAGAGAAGATGCCCATCATAGACTATCACTGCCACCTTTCTCCTCAGGAGATAGCGGAGAACAAACAGTTCGCCGACATTACCGAGCTATGGCTGGGTGGCGACCACTATAAGTGGCGCGCTATGCGGGGCAACGGAGTGGGCGAGGAGTATATCACCGGCAATAAACCCTCCTGGGAGAAGTTTGAGAAGTGGGCGGAGACGGTGCCCTACACCATGCGTAATCCGCTGTACCACTGGACGCATCTTGAACTCAAACGGGTGTTCGGAATCGACAAGTTGCTGAAGCCGGAGACAGCCCGCGAGATATTCGAGGAGTGCAATGCAAAACTGGCCACCGAAGAGTTCCGCGGCCAGGCGCTGATAAAGAGATTCAACGTTGAGGTGGTGTGCACCACCGACGACCCGGCCGATGACCTGCATTGGCACAAGATGATTGCTGCACACCCGTTCGGGGTGAAGGTCCTCCCCGCCTGGCGTCCCGACAAGGCGATGGCGATAGAGAACCCCAAGGCATACAAGGCCTATCTAAAGAAACTGGGCGAGACTGTCGGCAAGGATATAGATTCTTACCAGGACCTCCAGGAGGTGCTGCAGCGCCGCCACAACTATTTCGAGTCGATGGAATGCAGGCTCTCGGACCACGGTATGGACACCTTCTATGCCGCCGATTACAAGCCGGTCGAGATAGAGATCATCTTCAAGAAGGTCTTGCTTGGCAAAGTCCCCACTCCCAAGGAGATAGAGAAGTTCCGCAGCGCGTTCCTGTTTGACCAGGCGGTGATGGATGCCCGCTCGGGCTGGGTACAGCAGTTCCACGTGGGGCCGAACCGCAACAACAACTCGCGTATGTTCGCCGCCGCCGGCCCGGACACCGGCTTCGATGCGATAGACGACAAACCCATAGCCGCCGCCGGCCACAAATTCTTTGACCGGCTGGACAGTGCCGGAGCCCTTGCCAAGACCGTCCTGTACTGCCTTAATCCCAAGGACAACGAGGTGATGACCGCTATGGCATACACATTCAACGACGGTTCCTGTCCCGGCAAGATGCAGTTCGGCAGCGCCTGGTGGTTTCTGGATCACGAGACGGGGATGCGCCGCCAGATAGAGACCCTCTCCAGCCTGGGCCTGCTGAGCCGCTTTGTGGGCATGCTCACCGACTCCCGCAGCTTCATAAGCTACCCGCGCCACGAGTATTTCCGCCGAATCCTCTGCGATATGCTGGGGGCTGACATAGAGAGCGGCCGGCTTCCCGCCTCCGAGATTGATTTCATCGGCAAGATGGTAGAGGACATCTGCTACAACAATGCAAAGAATTACTTTGACTTTTGAGAGGTATGACGACAAACCAGAAACTTATGACTAACTGGCGGTGGTGGATATGCAGTCTGCTGTTTGTGGCGACTACTGTCAACTACCTGGACCGTCAGGTGTTGTCGCTGACATACGAGGAGTTTATAAAGCCTGAGTTCCACTGGACTGACGCAGATTATGGCTTGATTACCAGCTTCTTCTCTATATTCTATGCGGTTTGCTGCCTGTTTGCGGGCAAGTTTGTGGACTGGATGGGGACCAAGAAGGGATATCTGATCGCAATCGGAGTATGGAGCTTCGGAGCCTGCCTGCACGCCCTCTGCGGCTGGGCGACCGCATCAATCGCCGGTCTCGGCAGCGTAGCCGCTATGCGCGCGGTTGAGGCTGGCAGCAGCGCCGCCCTGGCGGTGTCCACAACATCTGTGTTCCTGTTCCTGTTGTGCCGCGGCATCCTTGCCCTTGGCGAGGCGGGTAATTTCCCCGCCGCCATCAAGGTCACTGCGGAATATTTTCCCAAAAAGGTCCGCGCTTTCGCCACCTCTATCTTCAATGCAGGCGCCTCTGTAGGTGCCCTTGCCGCGCCGCTGCTGATACCGCCGCTCGCGGTAAAGCTGGGGTGGGAGATGGCCTTCATCATAATTGGCGCCCTGGGTTTCATCTGGATGTTCTTCTGGGTGTTTATGTACGACAAACCGGAAAAGAGCAGGCGGGTAAATGCGGCAGAGCTGGAATATATACGTCAGGATGATGTTTCAGAAGGCCTGCCAAATCCGGCAAAGACGGAGGAAGGTGCGGAGCAGGCCGTTGCCGATGACGTGCCGGACAACCGGTTTGCGATGCTGCCTCACTCGTGGGTGTTCATCGTGGTGGGTATGTGCGCCCTTCTGGGGTCGTTCTTGATAAAATCCCTGCTCTGGAGTACCGTCGTGCTGCTGACTGCCATACTGATACTGAATATCCCATTTGTCCGCTGCTATAAGTACCGGCAGACCTGGTCGTTCTTCTTTGGCAAGTTCTTTACCGACGGGGTGTGGTGGTTTTTCCTGTTCTGGGCGCCGAGCTATTTCAGCAACCAGTTCCAGGCCCCCGCAACCAGCGGACTGGGCCAGGCGCTGATATTTACGCTATACCTGATTGTGACCGTGGTCTCCATAGGCGGGGGATATCTGCCCAAGATATTTGTTGAGAAGAGAGGTATGAACCCTTATTCCGGCCGGATGCTGGCTATGCTGATTTTTGCCTTTTTCCCGCTGGCGTCGCTGTTCGCGCAGCCGCTGGGGGTGCATTTCAACACTCCGTGGTGGCCGGCGGTACTGATTGGCCTGGCCGCTGCCGGACATCAGGCCTGGAGCGCCAACCTTTTCTCTACCGTGGGTGACATGTTCCCCAAAAAGGCCATCGCCACCATCACCGGTATCGGAGCAATGGCGGGCGGTATCGGCTCTATGTTTGTACAGAGGATTGCCGGCAACCTGTTCACTTATGCAGAAAATGCGGGCGAGGCGTTCGCATTTATGGGTTTTCACGGCAAGCCCGCGGGCTACTTTGTGATGTTCTGCTTCTGCGGCATAGCATACCTGCTGGCCTGGGCTCTGATGAAGGCCCTGGTGCCCAGGTATAAGCCTGTACAGCCTTAGCCGTCACTAAACATTTGCCGCCTCGAGAAAAAATAATGTTTAAAACGACGCAATTTGCGTTACCTTTGCAGTTTAGACTAAAGAATACAGCATC